>NZ_JRGN01000306.1 GCF_000775575.1 Planococcus sp. CAU13 | reverse complement strand
AAGCTGTTTTGCGGAATATCGGTTATTAAAAATCATAAATTCAATTAATCTAATATCTATTACAAGGAGGGGAAAGAAATGAAAGCACAGATCCTGAAAGCATTTAAGTATCAGCAGCTCGTCGACATGATGTATATGGCGAATGACGGAGGCATCAGCAAACGCCGCGTCAAAATCCTGAAAGTGAGCGGGGACTCGTTTCAGGCGTATTGTTTTCTGCGGAAAGAAAAACGGACTTTCAAAATGGAGAATGTGCTTTCAGCCATTCCCGTCGTCAAAAAAGAGCGCATGATTGTCTGAGGCCATTTCTATTTCCAAATATGATACACTGAAGGAAATGGGTTTTGGAGGGTGAATTATGAGACTGACCGTTTATCTTGCAGGAGAAATTCACAGTACATGGCGCGAAGAAATCAAAAAGAAATCCCTGGCACTTGATTTGCCTGTCGACTTTGCCGGTCCGATGGAAGATCACGACCGTTCGGATAATATCGGCGAAGAGATTTTGGGTGAACAGCCTGGTGCGGTTTACAAAGACGCGGCCGCTTCAAGCTTTAATAATCTGCGGACACGCATCCTGATGCAGAAAGCTGATCTCGTCATCGCTTTGTTCGGCGAAGAGTATAAGCAATGGAATACGGCGATGGATGCCAGCGCTGCACTTGCTTACGGCAAGCCGGTCATCCTTATCCGTCCGGAAAAACTGCATCATCCGTTGAAAGAGCTGTCCGCCAAAGCAGATGCGACAGTGGAAACGTGCGACCAGGCCATCAAAGCATTGGCTTATATTTTTGAATAATCCTTTTTGATAAGTAAAACGGAGAAAAGAGGCTCTTATCTGAGCCTCTTTTCTCCATTTTTATTTCTGTGAAATCTGATCAGCTCAGAATGATGCAAACAAATCGATTAATTGTTAAAATATTCTGTAAATAAATATTTGTCCTTACTTTTTTCGACAGAAAGGAGAATTCCATGACGATGAATCCAGCAAACGCACCATCCGGCAAAAATACGGGCAATCGGAAATTGTACGGCAGCCGGAATTTTTGGTCAGGCCTTTTTTTCGGCATCGGCCTGATTGCTTTCATGGATGAAGTGGTTTTCCATCAATTGCTTCAATGGCACCATTTTTATGATTTGGCAACGACCCGTATCGGCATCGTCTCCGATGGCCTGCTGAATTCGTTCGCCTGGTTTTCGGGCATCTTTTCTTTTTTCATGGTGGCAGACCTGCGCCGGAAAAATGCGTTCTGGCCGAAAAAGTGGATTGGCGCTGTTATTTTGGGAGCAGGAAGCTTCCAGCTGTTTGATGGGCTTATTAACCATAAAGTGCTGAACCTCCATCAAATCCGCTATGATGTCAACATTCTGCCTTATGATCTGGTCTGGAACATTCTTGCGGTTGTGCTCATCCTGATAGGCGTATTCCTCCTATCGCAGACACGCAGTTCCCAGAAAAAAAAGAAAGCCGGCAACTCTCATGCATGAGCATCATTCCGTGCCGGACGCCGGCGAATTTCTTCCGCTTTTTCTGTTTGCGGTATTACTGGCTGTTGCCCCTTATTTTTCAGCCGTTTTCCTGAGCAATAAAAAACAGCGGAAATGGCCCACTTACCGGATTGTTTTTTGGTGCCTTGGCGCTGTCAGCATCGCGGCAGCCCTGATCGGCCCGCTCGCGGACCAGGCGCATGCGGATTTCCGGATGCATATGGCGGTCCATCTGCTGCTTGGCATGCTTGCGCCGCTCTTAATCGCTATTTCACGCCCAATGACTCTGCTCCTCCGTACACTGAACGTGTCCAGCGCCAGAGGAGTGACTGCTCTATTAAAAAGCGGCCCTTTCCGTTTAATGAGCAATCCGATTACTGCTGCCTTCCTCAACATCGGGGGGCTGTATGTGCTTTATATGACAGCTCTTTTCCATTCCATGCACCAGTCACCTCTTGTTTATGCGCTGGTTCATCTTCATATTTTTCTCGCCGGTTACCTTTTCACGGTTTCCATCGTTTATTTTGATGTAACGCCGCATCGCTTCAGTTTTTTATTCCGTTCCATCGTGTTGATCATTGCTTTGGCGGGGCATAAAATTCTGGCGAAGACGCTTTACGCCAGCCCTCCTGAAGGGGTACCGCGGTCCGAGGCGGAAGCGGGCAGCATGCTGATGTATTACGGCGGCGATGCGATCGATGCTTTCCTGATTTTCTTTTTATGCCTGCATTGGTATAAAGCTGCAGCGAAAGGCGAGGCCTCTTTCTTCTGAAGCCATGTTATCCGCCCCATTCCGGAGTAATTCAATAGAGCCCTTATTCGGATTCGAACAAGGGCTCTATTTTACTTTGTGATCAACTTCTCCTGCTGCAGGGAAGCTGGAACCATTTCCATAGAAGGAAGCTGGTAATCAGGCTGCTCTGTCGCTTTGGCAAGTTCATCTATTTTCCGCTGAAGATGTACCAGGTCCAGCTTTTTCATCTTTTGGAAATCAACGCCGTCCAAAATATACAGCTGCGTATTCCATAAGGTCTCATAGCGTTCAGCCGGAGCACTTTTAGCTGCAATTTTCAGCGATTCGGACATAGCGGATAAGACAGAAATATCGTCTTTTCCGTATTCAGAAATTTGATAGAACGTATGATACAAAATCGTGTGATATGCTGAAAAATTGTACAGCACACGGTTCCGTTCTGCGGAATCCGTGAACACCCAGCCATTTGTCTTAAGTTCGCCCATTTTTCCGAGCAGGCGGCCGACCCGGATGAGAATTTCATTGGCTGTGTTCGGGTCATTCAAACTTGGTGAAATTGCGCGGATTGCCACTTCCATCAGTTTCTGCACCGCATATCCGAGATCCTGTTCCACAGTCCGTTCATTGCCGATCTTATAAAACTTCGCAAATGACTCTTCCGGTTCCTTATCATGATAGACATACAGGAGAGGCATTCCTTCAAAAACATATTCCCCTGTTGTAACGGCCACTTCAATTTCCATATCCTGCTTTTCCGCAAATTCCATTAGCCGGATCAAATCAAAAAACTGAACATATCCATCGTGATCAGCCTGGATCACCCGTTTTTCTTTGACGGGTTCCCATTTATCCAGGGTAACATAATCTTTTTTCTGCAATTCCCTGTAGTTGGAAATGACATTTTCCGCGTCTGCTGTCAATTTATTGATCAATGCCGTAACCTGGACATTTGAAGACACAAAATGGATGTAATACGCAAATGCCGCCACGCAGAAAAAGGCGATCAGGATGCCGATACTCGGCGTCAGCACTTCGTGGCCGAATGTCTTGTCCTGCATATAAAGCAATGACAGCGATGCATAGACGAACCCTCCAAGAAAAATACCAAGTACGTTTCGTGTGACTTTGCCGTGGACGAAATTTTCGGGGCTTCTTGGAGAAAATTGCGAAGTGTAAGTAGTGAGGACCACCAGGACGGTGGAGAAGGTGAATGTAGTCATTGTCAAAATTGCCGCTGCCAGGACTCCCATGATATCTTTTCCCAATTCCACATTGACCAGCAGGATGGATGGGATGTACTCCAAAAATCGTCCGACCAGCACCAGGTCTGTGTAGAAGGTCGCGATAGACAAAATAACCGCCCCTGCACAGTACATTGCCGGTGTCAGCCAGATCTGCTTCTTCATCACATATTCCGAAAGTTTCATCTGTCTCTCCCGCCTTTCCTATTAAATTAAAATTCTTTTCCCGCTTTTCCGAAAAACAAACCTGTTTCAAAAACAAAAAAGAAGCAGGAACCTGTCTGTCAGGTTTTCTGCTTCACGTTATGAATTTTTCCCGTTTGGCCTCATGGTGAAGAGGCGTCACGTAAAAAAGTTCTTTTGGGCTATTTCTGGACAGCTGGTAGAGACTGCAGAAAACTTTTTCTGTGATTATGTATTGCTGCATGCAATTTGGCAGCTCTTTCATTTTCTCCGTTGCCGCTTCCATCTCGACGTCCCATATATCCACCCAGACAGTTTCCGCTTTTTTATATGTATTCAATCCGTCATCAAAAGTGATTTCTTTCATTAAGCGGGCGAACAATGTAATAACCGTTGATCCATTTTCCACATTTACATCTTTTGATCGGCGAAAAAAATACTGGACTGATTTTTGAAGAGCATATTGATTTTGTGGCATCTCAGAAAACTCCTTTTTATAGTAGAATTTGTCCTTCTGAAAAGATGATTGCCTTCCGTTTAACAAATAATAACTCCTTCAAAAACTTTTCCGGGCCCTTAGCGGCTGATGGATGACAAAACTGAAAAACCACGTGCATTTCTTTCTTCCTATAAACTATATAACACTATTCCTCTTGTATATTCTATAAACAATTATACCCATAGCCATATAATACACATTACCCACTATATATTGTGTTAAACCCCATTTTCAAAAAATTTTTAAAAGAAGAATTTATGAATGTTTACGTTTCATGCCATGTAATTATTACTATGAAGAAAATTATAAAGCGGCCGGAGACTGATACTCTACGGCCGCTTCACTTTAATGTATATGCGTCATCTATTAACATCCAAACGATTACTAAAAATCAGAGGTTTTGTCTCTTTGAAGCTCTTTACTTCCGATTTTATAAAGAATATTGATGCAACCGCTGCGACTACTATAATTAAATTAGTCACGACTGGTTTTGTTTTATCCATTTCATTCCTGCCACCTGTAAAATTGATTTTTATTCGTTAAAGCTTCGATTGTTCTTTACTTTAGCCACTACTTGATCCAATTCCTTTGCAAAAAAGATTTCAATAGTTGATTTAACTTTTAGCATGAACTAATACGTTATTTTATATAATTATATGTTTAAAATATCTAATGATAGTATGGTTAATTGTTCAGAAAATAAAAAAGCGTTTCATTTTGATGGAATTCTCCAAAATGAAACGCTTAACCCCTCTTTAATTAAAGTACAGCAATACGTTCACGATCATTCGCTGTTAGTTCAAAGTCAAGAATATCCAAACTCTGAGCCTGGCGGTCTTTATTGTGAGACTTCGGAATGACGATCACATCACGTTCAATCTGGTAACGCAATAAGATTTGTGCGTATGTCTTTCCATACAGGTTGCCTATTTCCTGCAAGACCTGCTTTCCATTTTCATCGACACCTTTTAATGGAGACCATGCGACAGTTGCAATATCATTCGCTTTATTATACGCAATTAACTCTTCATTCCATTTTCCAGCATGGGATTCGATCTGGTTCACAGCCGGTTTAATTTTGCCGTTTTCAAGAATTACGTCCAGATGTGCTTTTTCAAAATTGGAAACACCAATCGATTTGAACACACCGCGGTTATAATAATCTTCTAAAACACTCCAGGCTTCCAGAATCTCTTCATTATTGTCCCACGGTGCATGGATCAGGAATAAATCAATATAGTCCGTCCCTAATTTCTCCAGGCTTTTCTCGATTTCAGAAACCGCCCAGTCCCGACCAGCGAAGCCTTCAAATGTGTTCAGTTTGGTAGTGATGAAAAAATCCTCACGTGGCAGAGCGGATTTTTTCAACCCATTTCCGACAATTTCTTCATTGGCATAGACTTGAGCAGCATCGAAATGACGGTAGCCATTTTCAATTGCCCAGTCAATTTCCTGACTGTCTCCTCTTAAAGCACCTGTGTATTCGTGGCCCACCTTACCGTATGTATTTGTCCCACTGCCAATCACCGGAATTTCCACGTTATTATTCAATTTAATCGTTTTCATCTCAATTCCTCCTATTTTTTCATCTTACCTTTACCGTAAACCCAAGTATATCAATTCAGATTTGAAATCACTTTCGTTTGAACTTTTGCATCCGCATGTTCTTTTGATCCCACTTTTTGTTCTACTACACCAAACTAGCTTTGTGCAGGCAGCTCGTCCGATTGTGGCAAACCGTTTTTCAAGCAACGCCAATGGCACCCCAACTGTCCAATGTGCTTATATGGTCGAGAATGTAACTTCCAATGATGCCTGTTGCACCTGCAACCAAAGCTTTATTTTTACCTATGTTCATCTCCCTCCCATCATTTATTAGTTTCATGTTAGCAACAAAGATTTGAACCACCAAATTAAGCAGTTGGAGTTTCATATAATGAAACCAATCATTATATTTTGTACCAAAACATAAAAGGCCCTATAGTTGAATGAGATGAGGTGAGCAAATGGCTAGTAATGAAGTTACAACTCTTAAAAAAGGGCTTTCGGTTTTAGAGTTGGTTAAACAAAATCAAGGAATTACCTTAAAAGAAGTAATGAACTCTCTTGATTTGACTAAGTCTACGGCATTCCGGATGCTAACTACGCTGGAAGATATGAAGTATATCTATAAAATCCACACACATTTTTTTGTGAATCCCAAAAAATTCCCTACTGCCATAGACAAAAGTTCTTCAATAGATTGGACTAGCCTTCGTTCAATCTATCAAGCGTCGCAAAGTTTAGAGATGAACACATATTTTGGTGATATCGAGGGGACAGATGTTATTTATACTCGGATTCCAAATGAACAGCCGAAAATGGGAATTGATAAAAAAATTGGGAATCGGGTGAAAGTTCATCAATCTGCGTTGGGAAAAATCATCTTGGCACACTTAGAGGAAGAACAGCTATTGACGCTATTCGGCAGAATGTCACTAGAGCCCGCAACTAATAACACGTTTCAAGATCCTCAACTTTTCTACTATCATTTAAAGGCAATTCGACAAGATGGTTATGCTTTTGATGATGAGGAACACATTGTCGGAATTCGTTGTGTAGCGGTTCCAGTATTCTACCAAAACAAAGTAATGGGTGCTTTGTCAGTCGTAGCACCCCTAGAACAAATTCCAAGAAGCAGTATTAAAACTATTTTTCAAAAGCTAACTTTAAACAGCAAAGCCATTACAAAAGAGTTGGAGTTTTTAGAAACACACATACAAATCCAACAGCATCCAAATTATGCTGAAAACTAAGCGCTAATACAACATATGGAATAATCGATTAGGTGGGAAGCCTTTCGAATTTTTTTAAAAAAACAAAGGAAATTAATCTTTTAATGGCATTTTTCCGCTTGCGGAGAAATGACTAAAACCGTTCGTTAAATTACACTTTTACAAATCAAAAGGAGTGTCCAACAATGAAAAACGATGTAATCATCAAAAACAAACTAGGCCTTGGTACAGGCCCAATCGGCAATATGTTTCGCAACGTGTCTGACCAAGAAGCGATGGAGACAATTCAGTCAGCGTGGAATGAAGGCATCCGGTATTTCGATACAGCCCCGTTTTATGGAGCTGGCCTTTCGGAAATTCGCCTTGGTGAAGCCTTATCCTCCTATAAGCGGGAAGATTATGTAGTGAGTTCGAAAGTCGGAAAAATTATATTGGACGAACAGGAAAATAAAGAAGGCTTATTTGAATTTGGGCTTAAAAATAAAATCCAGACTGACTATACAGAGGGTGGAACGCTTCGGTCGATTGAAGATAGCTTGAAGCGCCTGAAGACCGATTATTTGGATATCGTTTATGTGCACGATTTATCACCCGATTTTCTTGGAGATGAGTGGATCACAAAATTCGACGAAGCGCGAAACGGCGCTTTCCGAGTACTCGACCGCCTTAGAGACGAGGGAATCATCAAAGCATGGGGTCTTGGAGTCAATACGACTACCCCAATCGAAGTGGCACTAGAACTGGAGGAGGCACATCCTGATTTGAACCTGTCCGCTACACAGTATACGATGCTTCAGCATGACCGTGCACTTGAGCGCATGATGCCGCTCACCATGGAAAAAGGCGGTGGTTTGGTTATAGGATCAGTCTTCAATTCGGGTGCTTTATTAGGCGGGGACCATTTTGATTACCAGAAAATTACGCCGGCAATCCAAAAAAAGGTGGAACGTTTTAACGATGTGGCTAACAACCATGGTATTCATTTGAAAGATGCGGCAATTCAATTCTCTCTCGCCCATCCAGCTGTCAAAGCGATCGTGACCGGATCCACAAAACCCGAACGAATCAGAGAAGACTTGCAGGCGCTTAAAACGAACATTCCGCTTGCTTTCTGGCAGGAACTTGTGCAAGCAGGGCTAATATCTCCTCAAGCACCGTTGCCAACTAACTGATATTCCCCCTTAATACGGTTTGTTTTAAAGCAGATAAATAATTTATAATATGCCTTCTAATTATAGGATGCGAGGAGCTGGTTAGGCAACGCTCGTAGCTTCCAGCGCACTTTTACAAAGAAACGAATTATTTTATTTGCTGTTCTATTTTTTACTGTGTAGTTTTACCTTCTTAAATAAATTGATCTAGATCTTTGTAGTGCACATGGTGCTGCTTAAATTCACTTTCATCAACTATTTGCAAACAATTTAGTTGCTGTTTAAAAGCGCATCCGCCATCAATTCCTATTTTATCCTTGGAAAACCAAATATCTGCGGAATTATGGATATCTGAAGTTTTTGTATGGCCAAAGATAACCTTTTTTCCAACAGAAACTTCATGGTAAATAAATGAATCTCTTATATAAAGAAAGTTAATCGATGGTTGTTCCTTCCAATTTTCAAACAATGGATCTAATCCAGCATGCACAAAAATAAAATGTTGCTCTTCATGATAAAGAGGCGTATTTTTTAAAAATTGGATATGTGACGGGTATTCCTTATTAATGAAAGTTACAATATCACCGATCGATTCATTGTTAAAATCAGGAAAATAACTCTTTAATGTTTCAAGACCTCCATACTTCAAAAATTCTTCATATGTTTTAGTGTCCTTCGTTTCCAGTAATTTTATGAACCTTTGATCATGATTCCCTCTTAATGCAATTACTTTTTCATTCTTAACCATGTGTAAAATCATTTCTAAAGTCTCCATACTTTTCGGACCTCTGTCTATATAATCGCCTAGTAAAATAAGTCTATCTACATTCGGACGATAATGTATCTTTTTCAATAATTGTTTAAAATGGTCTGCACAACCATGAATATCACTAATTACAAATAATCTTTCCATTTTTCTTTTTCATCCTTTCATTGTAATTATCAAGAATAATATAAAAGTATATCAAAGGGACATGATCTACGCGAAGAGTTAGGAGACCGTCAGTAACTATGTGTGAATAGATAAAATCTTTTCTTGTATGTTTTTAAACAACGAAGCTATCTGCACTAAAATAAAGCACAGTCTCTAGTTTCTCTATAGCAGAAAAAACATTGGTCAATCCACTTTCCTAAGGATTTTAAGCTAATTTCTTCTACTTTCTCTATTACTTTTCCTTGGTTGATTTTGTCCCAATTTTATATTCATTTATTCTATTACGTCTGTTCGCCTTCATCTTCTATTCTCCTCACATGGTTCTACAAGTGAACTATTCTCTTTAACTAGACCAAGTGAAAACTGAGATGACCAGATACATTTGGAAATAGAAGCGTTCGTAAAAGTACACTTTTGCAGACAAAAAGGGAGAGTAGATGCTAATCAAAATGCATCTTCTCTCTCTTTCTATTTATGCAGCTACCGTTAATTTCTCATATGTAACCTTCACAAGTAATCCAGCAAAAGAGAAGAAGCTCTCGTACAAGCTTCTTCTCTTCAAACACCTCTTTTCCTATTTGAAACAGTATATTTAAAGCTAATTACTATAAGCAATCCCTCAAATATTCGGTGAAGCTATTTGCACTCCCTATTGTTTTTGTTTCGCTAAAAATGCTTCAATCCAGCTGTAATCCACCGGGCCATTCGTGATGGTGTATTGGTTATTATGAAATAAAAGTACATCTCTTTCAATCATAGATGGAACCGTTATACGTTCATCTGTATATTTAAGCATGAAATGAAACTGCTCATCCGGATATCTGGTGGAGAAATTACTTTCCTCTTCTTTTTTCACTTTGTATTGTCCTAAAAAATCCACCACTTCTTTAATTGTTTCCGGATCTTCAAATGCCGTCTGTTGAAAATGAACAGCAGTTTCCGTGTTTGGTTCGAGGTAAATGAATTGCTCTATTTCCTCTCCATTCAGGACATCGACCAAGTCTTTCTCCCGATAGTCATTCCATCGCATGACCAATAGAACAATCCCAACTACTAGAATAAGCACCAACAGACTGCCAACTTTCCTCTTCATCCTCAACATTCCCCCGATTTTCAAAATCTGTATTTTTTATTTTTTTGATGCTCAACTGCAACAGTGTTTATAATTTTCCAAAAATAGATGTCTTCCTTTTAGAATATCTGCTAACCTGAACTTATTGACATTACAGTCATATTTGACTGAAAGGAAGATTAGATGGTGAACAATACCGGTACGTTATTCAAGGAGATTCGAAGAAATAAAAACTTTTCACAGGAATTTATGGCCAAGGGAGTTTTGACCCAAAGCGCGTATTCGAAATTTGAACTGGGAAAAAACGAAATCTCCTATTCGAGTTACATTCAATTGCTGGAAAAGCTGGAAATGACCCAGGAGGAATTTGCCTATATCCAGAATGAGTACAACTATAATCCGCATGAAAAGCTGCTTCTTGATTTCTTCAATCTGCCCTTCAATGATCCAAAACAGCTGAATGCGATTATCAAAACTTCTCGAGAAATATTGAAAAACGCAGAAAATGAAGTGGTCGCTGATATAGCGGTTATTTGTGAAGCGCTGATTCTGCTGGTCGAAACGAATGATATGGAGCAGGCGAGGAAAAAAGCAGAAGTTGTCTGGAGCCGGCTGGCCGATCGCCATTACTGGTATTTGTCGGAAATCAAAATCATCAACACGATCTTATTTTTATTCCCTTCCGCTGCAGCGAAAGAAATGACAAGAAAAGTGAAAACCAATTTGAAAAGGTACGGAAATTTCAAAGAGGCGAATAGATTAATCGGGATTCTGAATTTGAATCTGTCGTTCCTGTTAATCAGGGAGCAGGAGTATGCGGAAGCTTTAAGGGTTATTGAGCATGCGAGCGAAGTGTTCAAAGAATATTCCATGTACAAACACTTGGCGGCTGCTTATGTGCGGAAAGGCATCTGCTTGAGCCAGCTTACACTGTCCGAGGGCAAGGAAGAAGCGGATAAAGGAATTCTGATGCTGGAACTTCTCGAAGACTATACGTTGAGGGATATTTTGATAGGTGAGATGCAGAGGTACGGTCAGTTCCAACAGTAGCAGGCTCGTACATCTACAAAAAATAGAGAAAGAAGAGGTACTGTTATCAGCCTCTTCTCTCCCTATTCAAGCAGCTTCCGATAATTCCTGATATGTAAACTAATCTCTCTATCAAAATTTTAAATATCGCTAAAATTATTAGTCATTCTTTAGATAATCTTCTTGGAGAACCCCCCAAACCGCACAGTCCTTATATTGATTTTTTGAATTGCGGATCATGTCTCTAATTATTCCCTCCTGCTGCATTCCAACTTTACTCATGATTTTTCCAGAAGCCGGATTGTCAGTATTGTGAGCTGCAGAAATTTTATGAACGTTCATATGACTAAAACCAAAATCCACAACGGCTCTCAAAGCTTCAGTACCGTATCCTTTATTCCACCAGCGATACCCTAAGGAATAACTGACTGCACAATTTCCAGTGGTATTGTCAAAGTCATATAGATCGATTTCACCGATTAATTCCTCAGTCGTCTTCAATTCAATGCCCCAGTAACAGAAATCTTTTTTATTATATCCATTAATAATTTTAACTACTCGCTCAGCGGTTTCCATTACAGACTTATGAGCTGCACTGACTCTATTGTCGGTTACACGTTCGTCCGAAAGCCAGTGGTCAAAGATGTCTTGTGCATCCTCATGGTTCAATTTTCTCAGAATTAGCCGTTCGGTTTCTATTTTCAGTGTTCCTGCATATGCAATCAAATCTCCAACTCCTCAGAACTTTCTTTTCCGGCTCTAAAAAATCCTTAAAAGATCTTCAAAATCATCAATAACTTCTTCATAATCGCTTACTTGTCCAAATCCGTATTTTGCATAGACAAAAGGGATACCAGCAAATCTTGCTGCCTTTAAATCACCTTCTGTATCTCCTATATAAACCGGTTTTGATAAGTTATTTCTCTCAATGATCAGGTTGATGTTTTCTCCCTTTGACAGGCCGGTTCTCCCAGGGTTTTCAAAATCCAAAAAATACTTTTCCAAGTTATGATACTTGTAAAAAACTTCTATATAGCCATCTTGGCAATTGCTAACAATATAGAGCTTATATTTTTGAGAAAGCTCTTGAAGGACATTCTCTACATTTTCATAAAGAGCGCCTCCCTCTTTTTCCAAGAATTCATGTTCTACCTCACAACATTCTTTTACTAATTGCTTTCGTTGCTCATCACTTAATGTCGGAAAGAGTTTCCGGCTTATGTCATCCATCTGCAACCCCATAGTTTCTTCAAAATCTGCTCTGCTCAATTCACTATTGAGTTCTCTTTTTAAAATGCTGTTCCAAGCAAAAAGAACAGTATCTATGGAATCCCAGATGGTTCCATCCAAATCAAAAATGATACTATCCAACTTATTTCCCCTCCTTTTTTATTACTTTTAAATTCGTTTCAAAATACTCAATCGCTTTACTCCTAATTAATATTTTTAATGGAGCATCTGTCTTTTAAGTGACGCTATATATGTAATCTGCGTTTTCTATTGGTTCTTCTTCATTATGATAGTAATCTTCAGCTAACCAATATCGTGTTTTATATTTTTCAAGTCTTGATTGATCATCCCCAAGATACACATCACGTCCTAGAACTCTCTTAAACCTCAGTTCTTGAGGATAATCAAGAAATATCTTGAAATCAAAATAACTCCGCCATTCTTTTCTTTGTAAAAATACACCTTCGATAATAATCACTGCACTAGACGGCACCTTCACATTTTTATCGAGTATAGTGTTACTTGAATTATCATAAAAAGGTAGAGTTAAAAGACTAGTTTTACTACGCAACTTTTTGAACAATTCTGCTTGAATCAAATTGATATTCCATTGAAGATAGTAATATTCGTACCATTCTTCATATCCTGTTTGGTAACGTTTCTCTCTTTCAACAATATAATTATCGATATGCAAAATTATAGTTTTACAATTAGCTGCCTCTAATTCATTTTTGAGCTGCAAGGTAAGTGTGGTCTTCCTAGATCCACCTAATCCATCAATCCCAATGATAAATGGTTGTTCTTGGGAATATTAATTTTTATATTGAGATAATAGAGTTTCAGTCAATTTAACTAAATCCAAATTCATTACCCCCAAACTCTTTTTGTGAAAACAGTATTATTATTTAACTCTACTGCTCGTGTAATTGAATTAGAGAAACTCTTATTGAACATTCACACCCTAGTTAAAGAAGGAATTTCTCTCTACTAACCTGAAAATATTTTATCTTAATTTTCATAATTCTATGTTTTATTATATCACTCTCTCATTATGTCAATTGAATACCGCTAATTAAGAATGTGAAGTATTAAAAGCCTCTTTGGATATACCCGTAAAAAAAGAAGAAACCATTTGCAGGTACCTTCTCTTCCGATAAAATTCTGATAGGTAAACTTGCTCAATAAAAGAGTAATCAAATGAACTCTTCTTGCACAGCTGCAGAGTTACACCTTATCCATACCCCAAACCTTCTACACTTGGCATCTATTTCTACAAAACAATACCAGTTCTGTTTAAGCAATAACTTTACTTATTCAAAGTTGACTGAGATTAATTAAATAAATCATGTCATATTGAGAAGTGGAACTTTTTCATTAGGATACAATTCAAATAAAATCTCTATAATCTTATTGCACAAATCAGCTGCATCTCCAACAGTTGTCGGAAGTTTTTTGTTCTCATTTGGAATCCTATGCAATCTGTGAAGGGGATTTCCGCAAATTGTAAATTCCATACTTCTCAATGAAGACCATTGCCCATGAGCAAATCCTGAAGTCCAATCATAATAACTATTATAAACATCTTTTACGCGAGCAGTTTCACTCATTGCGCGTAAGTTTGAGTTTTCCCAATGCCCCAAATTAATATTACTAAATTCTTGCCATTGGTCCTCATTTGCCAAAGCTTCTAACGTATCCAAAGAAACAAATTGAGGTTGCTTTTCTAATTCATCTATTTTTAAAAATGCTAATTTAGCTTGTCCTGAACCATAGGAACGATAACTTAACCATAATTGCTCATCATTTTTCTTCACTAAATAAGCCAAAGTAATATAGCATTCGGCAATCGTTCTTAAGCCCAAACGACCAGTAATGCCGTTTTGAATACCTGAATCGGTTAATTCTTTTAAGATATCAAGGCAATACAAAGTGAACGCAAAGGCCGCTTCATGTTTAGCATCAATTGCGGAAGTAGACCTTGATTCATAAAAATGCTCTATGATGGTATTTTCAACTTCATTCAAATTTGGCATCATTAAAGGCGTTAAATCTGATTCTTCCTCTTCCTTTACATTTAAATCCCAACACGGGGAATTGTGTAGCGCCTCGGTCCAAAATTTTTCTACCCATACATTTTGTTTACCCATCAGACTCATAGCGTTTTCACAAGCACGTATAGTCGGACGAACTCTTCTCATATCTCCTTGTTGCGGGTAATAAAAAATATTTTCTGCTTCCGAACCCATGTGGAGTTTACCCTTAATCATTAAATAGTAGATTCTGGCCCAACGACAATCTGTGGCCAATTGCGATTGATGATCAATCATATTTGCTACGCTACTATATAATTTTGCTAACTCAATTTCTATTTTTTCATCATTTAAACTAATGTGTTTTTCTAAAAGGTCCTTCTTAGGGAGAGAATTGAATATAAGCAACGGTTTTAATTCTTCAGCTAAAAATAATTCCTTAAATAAAAAATTGTAAAAGCTTTCAATTTGTTCATCTGGCATAGCAGCAATAGATGTAAATGATAACTCTTCCGGCCTTAATTCTTCGTTTCTATCGTAAAAGTATTTACTTATTTGCCTGATATAATCTAAACCAACTAACCTTTCATTTAAATGAATGATTAAACCAATCCAAAGGAACTCTGGCAAACGATTATCTTTCCACGAGGTTTTCGTCAAATTCTCTATCTTCGAAATTGGTGGATGCAAATTCTTCCCTTTTCGTTCATGCTGAGCAATAGTAGTATGATTCCTCTCTCTTTTTTCTCTACTTTTTCTTCCCAACTGATTTCCTCCTTTAATTCAACTTTATGTAACTATTAGTCAATCACCAAGTAGGCTTAATTAGCAGAACAAATGTAACTAAGCTTTATTTAAATGAAATCTCTTTAAACATAGATCATCGCTAAATTGTTAGCCTATGTAAGAAATAATTTACGAAAGAGTAGGATAAACTTTTTCAACTAAGGTTTTATACAATTCTTGAACACTTTGAAAACGTTCTTTTTTATCGGAAGAAATGGCTTTTAACACAAAATTTTTTAAAGCTTCGTTTTTCTCTTTTGGATAATTGGATTGTTTGCCAGTCAATATAAAATAAACCACTTTGGCAAGAACAAAAGTTTCGTGTTCAATACTATAATTTCCAAAGCCAATTCTACTTAAATCGGAGTAATCATTTAAGGCCCCTTTTATATCAGTTCCTTGTCTGGTCAACTGGCTTTCGGTAATTTTAACTAATCCGAAATCCGAGATTTTTATAATTGAAGATTGATCATCGAAATGCTTTAGTAAGATGTTCCGATAACTGATATCTCTATGTAAAAGACCTTTTTCATGAATATAGCTAAAAGCCTTGAGCACTTGACCAACTAAACTTTTTCTTTTATTTAAAGATAAGTTTTGATTTTCAAACTTCATGTATTCCTCAAGTGTTTGATCAGCAAATTCCATCGTATACTCATTTTTATTCTTATCATATTTATGGACTTTGATAATATAAGGCGAATCAAGTTTACTTAATTGCTCAAACTCTATTTCAAACCTTTTTAATTCTTCCTCACTTAATTCTGGTCTGGCTCTTTTGATTGCAAAATCTAAACCATAATTAGGATCTTTGTAATGAAACACTTGGGCATATGAACCCCCGCCAATTAATTTTAAGCGAGCATTCACGACTTTTTCCTGACTTGGGATGCTTATCGAAGAGGCAGGAACAAAAATTGGCCGATAATCAATAGTCTCGATTATCGGAAATTCTTCAGGGATAGTGCTGCCTCCCGAAGAACTTAAAAAAGTGCTGCATTTATCTATGATTTCTTGATAGGCATGATCGATTTGATAAGTATCTTCAAAAGGTTCTCTTTCAAGAGTTACGAGAATAATTCTTGTCTCTTTAAGGAGGTCAATCAATTCGCGACTTTCATTCGCATTATAATGCCCTCCTCTACCTGGACTATTTTTATGATTCATAAATGAAAAGAGGTTGTTTAGTTTGCTATGAATGACAGAAAATATATGAGACAACGTTTCATTTGAAATATCATCATAAAAATTTTTATATAAAACTGCTTCCTCTGCATCGGAACGTAATGGCGCTAATGACTGAAGCTTTATTTTTAAAAAGTTCTCAAAGTTATTTATTTTAATCTCTCCTCATAGAAATTACTTCCAAAACTACCATCTCTTCTTATTATAAAGTCTATTTTGTAAAAGGTTTAATATTTCTCTTGTTCCGGCATTAAAAAGTTTTATAGTTATACTGCGCATCTCTTCAGTATAGTTTTAAGAATACTTGTTCTTTATAAAACCGTTCGTAAAAGTACACTTATACAGACAAAAGGGAAAAGCCATGCTGATCAGCACTGCTTTTCCCTTTTGTATTTTGCGATTAGTATTACTGCGGCTTCCTAAAAATTCCTGATATGTAAACCTACTTTTTTCAAATAAGCCCTACTTGCCAGCTTTCGGCCTTATAATTCTTGGTGTCAATTATGGATAAAATTTCCACACGTTAACTTCATGCACTATAAGAATTGTTTATACAGTTATTTATACAAAATATTTTACGCTCTCTGCACTCTAGATGAACTACAATCGTATAGTTCAAAGTCCTAAACCTCTCTACCATATTCACAGTAGAAACATCTAGGGCTTTCATCAATCAAATACTTAGTAAATGTTAAGTCTATGTTGCTTTACTGCTTGTGCATATTTTTGATTAGTAGTTAGATCTTAAAATGTTTTCATTAACAATTATTTTTTATTCTCCCCATACGTTGTAATTAGAATGGAAATAAAAACAGTAAATGCCAATATAAAATATTGAATTATACCCGGTTCTAAAAATGAGAATATTAGAATTAAAGAAATCACGAAGAATAAAATAGATATCGTAAGCCTCTTTTTTTTAATAATAACCCAACCCCTTTACTGATATTTAAAACCATGAACTCCACTTTTAACACTATATTTGAAGTAACTCGCTCTTGCCGTTTGGCCAGCGTAAATACTCCACACAAAAGAATTCACTGCTAGTGCAACTGCAATACCAACACCTGGAATTAATAAACCTAGAACAAGTGATGTGGCTGCAATACCACCAGAAAGTATATTAGTTACAGAAGTTTTGCTTAACCAAAGCTCAAATCCCCACCAATGAAAAGTTACTTTATTTATCCCATTTTTAGTAGATAAAGTGGAATATGTAGGATACTTATCAATATATTCAAGAGAATTAGATAATTCATGGTTTTCGTTACCGTTCGCTTCAGATTCTTCCTTGATTTCATCATCAGTGACTATAACTTCAAAAACATTGTTATCCAGCTCTTTAATCTTATCATTTTGATTTAACAAAATATTCATCTCTGCTACTTTTTCTTCCACTGCAGCCAATTCTTCAGCGGAAATTTCCTCTTTTAACATATCTAAGTTAGATAATTCATAAGTATGACCTTTAGTTATAATGTATGGATTTACTTTTTCAATTAATTCTTCTGTAAAATTGACTTGTTCATATTCTTGTACAGTTGCAACTTGAGATTGTGCAGAAACACTTGGCGAAATTAGTGAGATAAACATTGCCGATACAATTAAACTATAAAGAAACTTCTTCAAATTAATAACCCCTTTTCTCTTTATGTAATATTTTGTAACCACTTTGTAGTGTGTTTTATAAACTCACATAAATAGAGCCCGTCAATAATTATGTGTAAATAAGTAAAAACCTTTTCGTATGTCTATGTTCAATAATCCTGTTTGAACATCTCCGCTAGCTCTGCGCGAGCTTGATCGAATCGATATGGCAGCGGATGGAGAAGTTCAGGATATAGTTTTCAAATTGGGAAACCAGGAAGCGGTCCAAGGAATCTTCATTCGGGAATTGCTCCTTGCGCTTGCTGTATTTTTGGTTAACCCCCTTTTATTAACCAAATATCCATTATGGTAATTATCAAATCCATACTATTCACCTCCTGCAATTAACGTTACAATGAATTACAAAGTTTCTAACAAAATATTCTTAAAAGAAACTTTTGGAGGTATTATGCAAAAATACGGAGAAGCGATTAGAGGAATTAGAAAAAGCAGGGTCATGACTCAAAAGTATGTAGGAAAAGGAATACTCTCACAGGCAGCCTTCTCTAAATATGAGAGGGGGTTGACTGACATCCATTCTTCTGCATTCATTCAAATACTTGAGCGTTTGGGGATGTCTTTAGAAGAATTTGAATATGTATATTATGCATATAGTTATCCAACGACAAAAAAAATATTCTATAAATTTTTCAATTTTCCTTACAACCGAGTCGAGGATCTACATGAACTCATTATTGAAATCGATGCTTGTCTATTAGAACAACCTATTGAGGATCTTGTTAACATTAAAAGAATTTGTAATGCATTGATTTGTTTAAATCAAGAAAAAGATATACAAAAAGCTAGAGACTATGTCGAACCAATATGGATAAAACTTTCGAAACTTGATCAATGGTTTTATACTGATATATTATTTATCAATGCAATTCTCTATTTCTTTCCAAACGATGTGGCTACTGAAATGGCAAAAAATGTTCTGTCTAAAATCGAAAACTATAAGGATTTTCAGGATTCTAACCAACTTAAAATCACTTTTAAAATCAACTTGTCTTTGCTTTTAATCAAAGAGAGAGACTACCATACGACTCTAAACTTGTTAGAGGATACTCTAAAAATGCATAAACAAAGTATGTCTTATCAAAGTTTGGCGCTAACTTTTACTCGTATTGCTATTTGTAGAAAGATGCTTAATATCGAAAAAGAAGTGTATTATTTAGATCAAGCTACTCTCTTATTAAAGATTTACGACCAACAAGCACTACTTCAACAATTAATACAAGAATATGAGCATTATACGAATATATAGGAAAACGAATTTATCATAAAAATAAAGGTGTAGTGAGAAACGCATTTCCACTACACCTTTATTCGATTCAGCTTATTGTTAAGTTGAATTATCTCTTCTATATTTTTTTTATTTTCTTCAAACCTACGAATATTCTCCAAATAATTAAAATCTATTGTATTTGGTTATCCGACTCATTAATGTCTCTTATGTTTTTCAAAATGTTTTCTATTTCGGCAAACCTATTATTTATTTTTCTTGCTTTTGATTTGTTCGAAATTTTTTTAGATAAAAGCGGATATGTTCTCAATTCAAAGCTAGATAATTCTGGAATTAAAGCGTTCGTAAAAGTACACCTCTCTGAACGAAAAAGGGAAGAAACCTCAACAGAGTTTCTTCCCTTCTGATAATCGGATAACATGAAAACCAAATTACTTTTATAAGTTCAATTTAGTTTTATAAAAAACTACAGGAAACTAAAGCAGCTGAAACCGTTCCTTCTGCTACTCACTAAAATCTAGATTAGTCGGTTGCGCCGGCAAACTTTCCTCTAAAAGCATATTTGTTGCAGGTACTTTATCCGTCACTTCTTCAAAGCGGAATCCGTCTGCCCAAACTTTACCCTTGCCAATCAGTAAAACACCAAAATGGATAGAAGCACTGTCTTCCGGGACATCCAAAACAAGTGAATAATGGTTCCAATCTGTTGTTCCCTGAATTGAACGGTTATCCATATTGTCAAATTGAACTGTATCCCCGTTGGCGTTATCAATCCGAAGCCAAGCTCCGCATTTGTCTGCATGTTCTGTTTTTAAGAAGCAAGAGAGCTTCAGGCGCTTCCCTTTGTACTCTTGAGCTTGGAAACCCTGCATCATTGTAGCGAATTGCTGCTCATCCGGCTCACCTTTTGCATACAATAATCCTGATTCCGTGCCTGTATGACAGACCGTTGAATCTGTCATTAATCCATATAATTCGGTGTTAGATCCACTTAAACTCCAGCCTTTGATATGTTTACTTATATTCATTTCTTTCTCCTCCTCTATCATTCTCATGGTTTTCATCAATTTCCGGTATTTCCCGGGCGGTAATGCGTAGACTTCCTTAAAAGCTCTGGTAAATGCCTCTTGGGATTGAAAGTGAAAATGAAAAGCAATCGTTATTATCGATTCGTCGCTATGCAGTAAAAGCATTGCAGCCATCGCCAATCGACGCAGACGAATGTATTCGCCAATCGACTTACCCGTTTCTTCCCTAAAAATACGAAGTAAATGGAATTTCGAATAGCCAATCACCGCTGGAAACACATCGAGTTGAATCTCTTCCCTCAGATTGCTCTCAATATATGAAATAGTTTTTTGAGTTACATCGCTGTACTGCATTCCGTTCACCCCAAAATTATCATACCGCATACAATGGGAATTTTTTTGATTATTCTTGCTAAATTTGTTGATTCATTGTTTTCTTTGTATACCAGCGTTTGAAAAATTTAATTTTCTCAGTCTTACTTTAAAGTGCACCAAATAAACCCGTTCGTAAAAGTACACGTTTACGAACAAAAGGAAGGAAAGAAGCTCTTTCTATCACTTCTTTCCTCCCTATAAGCCGTCATATGTTAACTAAGACTTTAGCTATTTCATGATCCCAGGTTTCTAAACTTACTATTCTTTAGAAAGAGGAACAAATAGGGAGAATCTCAAAACTAAAATTAAAATTAAGAGCAGGGCAATCGTGCTCAAACTAAATGTTGTATTCATAACAATTACAAAATAGTTCGTGCTTATTAAGAAATTTATCTATAGACTAGGTATATATTGTATAAAAATGTAACTTCGCAACAGATCATTTATTAAAGGGGGAAGTAAATGTTAAAGAAGCAATCTACCGTTGTTGACTATTCCTTACTTCGAAAAAGGACCCTACGTTTATTTCTCATTACGACAATCGTTTCTTTTCTTTGTTTTCAAATCGGCAAAAATTCGTTTTTAATAAACATGAGTTATTCACTGCATGAATTTGTTTCTGGGATGACAAACTTGTTGTTTTTTACTCCGATTCTCTTTATGTTTTATGTTTTTTTCACAATAAAGCATATTCAATCAACTAAACCAAAATTCAAGCGTACTAAGAGGATCGTACCAACAATTCTCCTGCTTGCCACTGTACTCTCAATTTATACCGTCTTTTATTATCAACTCCATGACATGACAAGTTCTGGGATATTGCCTATTGACTTCAAAACGCAAGAGGAAAACAACTATTACTTATGGATAGATGATAAAAAAATCAGTACATCTCAAGATATTTATGATGGGGTTAAGGTAAAAGAAGAATATCACGGAAGTTTTTCGTGGAACTCACTAAACCCTGAAAAAGGGAAATTAATTTCTATTAGGAATTTTCGTTAAACCTTTTTCTAAGTTCTCATAAGAATTTGCAAAAGAGCTTTTTACAGACAATAGAGAGAAGAGGTGTTTGAAATAGCCTCTTCTCTCTTTAACTTTAATCAGCTTTCGATAATTGCTAATATGTAAACCTATATCTTTTTAAGATTCAAGCTATAAAACCTTACAGAATAGCATTCTGAATGTATCATTTTTTCTAATAAAAATAGTTCGAAATGATTTTAAGGTAATGTCAGTGGAATCAAGGAACTGAATGTAACTTAATTACCAATAAGTTACA
>NZ_JRGN01000025.1 GCF_000775575.1 Planococcus sp. CAU13 | reverse complement strand
GAGAAAAAGCAATTGCTTTTTCTCCGCCTTTTCTTTTTTTATTCAGCTTTTTTCACTGCTTCAACTGCCAGTTCCGGCCGGTCGGTGATAATTCCTTTTGCTCCTGCGCCGACTAAAGCGCGCATCACGTCCGGATCATTGATCGTCCAGTAATGCACAGGGACATTCAAGGCGCTCAGAAAAGCGATGAATCGCGGAGATACCAGGTTGAACACAGAAGAGCGGATGGGAATCTGGAACATATCTGCACGCGGCTTGTACAGGTGGCCGAATTGGCTGTTGAAAGCTGCGTATGCTTTTCTGACTTCATTTTCTCCCGCACCCAGTGCCACCCGGTTTTGCGCATAGAGGTTGAAGCGGTCAATCTGCTCATCATAGAAGCTTGTGACGCCTACGCGGTCCACAGCGTCTGTGGATTCAATCAGACGCCAAAGCTTCGAAGGCATCAGGCTGCCTTCATAAGTTTCGGGAGAATCCTTCATATCGATATTGATGTACATTTCAGGAAATTCTTCCAGCAATTCACCGAGAGTAACGATTTTTTCGCTTTTACCGCGGTAGGATTTGTTCCCTTTAAGATCTTCAAAATGATAGCCGAGATCGAATGTCCGCAGCTTATCAAGTGAATAATCTGCTACTCTTCCGGCTCCGTCAGTAGTGCGGTCTATGAATTCATCGTGAAAAACGATCAATTCTTCGTCGCTGGTCAAACGGATATCTATTTCGAATCCGTCCACGCCATATTCTGCCGCTTTTTTGAATGCCGCCATTGTATTTTCAGGCGCTAAAGCTGCAGCACCGCGATGTGCAAGAACGACAGGGCGATCATATTGAAGTGCAGCCTTTTTCTCTCGCGGCTGTACCGTCGTCAATGCTTTTGATCCTGCCCAGGCGGCTGCTCCCACTGCGGCCGCCGCTATGCCGATTTTTGTTTTTTTACCCATGGCTATGTAAACCCCCTCAAATAATAACGCTAAAATCATTATATCGAATTTTCAAAAGCAATGTCAGTTAATATCCTGTGATGGACGAAAGTTCCTGCAAAGGCGGTTGCGGCTTTTTTCTTTCCTATGGTATTCTAGAAGCTAAGAAAAGAGGGATGGCTATGCATGATCGCCAGGGACTCATTGTCTATGTGCATCATTTGAAACAGGCAAAATCATTGCGTAAGTATGGACATGTTCATTTCATATCGCGGAAATTGAAATATGTTGTTCTATATATGGATCAGGATGTCATTGAGACCACGAAAGCCAAATTGCTGAAGCTGCCGTATGTCAAGCAGGTGCTCGAATCCCAGCGGCCTTTCATCAAGACTGAATATGAGAACGCAAAACCCGATAAAGCAAAAGAATACGATTATAAAATCGGTCTTTGATTACAGCATCGGTGGAATGTAATGGTTCAGGCGGAGCACGGAAATCAAATGGCTGAAATAGAATTTCCGGTCGGCATAGACGCTTGAATGCTTGACGTCCATATGGATGGGCAGAGCCCCAAGCTCCTCGACCGCAGCCTCGAATAACGCCTGGCGCTTAGAGTCGGCCGGTATGCCTTCCCGGCATATGTAAATGGGCATGAAATTGCCTTCTTCTGCAGGTTTAAAGGCGGCAGCCACCGATAATACAGGTTTTCCATCCATGTCTTTTGAAGTGAATACAAAACCGTGCATAAAACGGCTCCGGTTGGTCATCATCAACTCCCGGAGTTCATAAATGTCTCCGTAACCTTCTCCAAGCTCTATAAATCGCTGGATCATTTTAACACGTCCTTTCCAGTAACCATTCTACCATTTTCAGGGTGGATTGCATCAATAAATTCTATAACTGGGAGGCGTAAATATGCGCGTAGTGGCAGGAAAAGCAAAAGGGCTGCCGTTAAAGGCGGTGCCAGGCAATTCAACGAGGCCGACAACAGATAAAGTGAAAGAATCGGTATTCAATATGATCGGCCCATTTTTCGATGGCGGCAATGCCCTTGATCTCTTTGCGGGAAGCGGGGGGCTTGGCATCGAAGCCTTGAGCCGAGGCATAGAAAAAACCATTTTTATCGATAAAGACGGAAAAGCCGTGGAAACGATCCGTATGAATCTGGAAAAAACACGTTTATCCGACCAGGCGGAAGTTTACCGGAATGATGCCAAACGCGCCATCAAAATTTTGAAAAAGAATGATTTCAAAGCGCGTCTGCTGTTTTTGGATCCTCCTTACCAGGATGCTGAAGCATATGGGCTGATGGATTTTGCCGCTGAAACCGGAATCCTTACGGGTGATTCGATTGTCGTCTGTGAACACGACAAAGGCGTCGAACTGAATGACCGGACAAAATATTTCGAACGTTTTAAACATGAAAATTACGGCGGTATCTCCATTTCGATTTATCGCTATACAGGGGAAGAGGGAGAAACCATTGACTAAGGTTGCTGTAGTGCCAGGAAGTTTCGATCCGATTACGATGGGTCATTTGGATATTATTAAAAGGGCCTCGAAGATTTTTGATGAAGTAAAAGTGGTGGTCATGAACAATTCTTCAAAAAATCCGCTTTTCAATGTCGAAGAGCGGATTGCCCTGATTGCTGAAGTGACCGCTTCAATCCCGAATGTGAAAGTGGAGTCTTTCGCCGGTTTGCTGATTGATTACGCAGTCGAAGTGGAAGCGAACGCCATTATTCGCGGCCTTCGCGCAGTTTCGGATTTTGAATACGAAATGCAGATTACCTCAATGAACCGGTTCCTGAATGAAGACATCGAGACGCTTTTCATGGTGTCCAACAACCAGTATTCATTCCTCAGTTCAAGCATCGTCAAGGAAGTTGCCAAATACAGCGGGAATATCTCCGGATTGGTGCCGGAAGCTGTTGAAAAAGCCTTAAAGCAAAAATTCGATTGAGTCACGTGTTGCGTGGCTTTTTTGTTATTCCGTTTTTGGTTAAGAGGAGGTCAGTCGATGAAAAACAAAAGAATAGTCTCATACCTGCTTATAATTGGCGTCATTTATTTCGTTTCCTTTTACCAGATGGACAGCTATATTACGCGTCCGGGGAGTGCTTATGAGCTGTCGCCGCTTGTCCACGTGGAAAATGGGGATACAGATGACGAAGGCAGTTTCAGCCTGATGACAATATCGATGCTGTCTGCCACGCCAGCTCTCTATGTCTATTCCTTATTCCAGGACGGCTATGAGATTTTGCAGCCCGAGCAGGTGCGCAGCCCGCATGAATCGGAAGAAGAATACAATGTCCGCCAGCTGAAGATGATGTCGGATTCCCAGATCAATGCATTGAAAGCCGCATTCGAGACGACCGGCATGCCCTATGAAATCGAGACGGCAGGCGTATTCGTCCTGAACGTACTGGAAGGCGGAGCGGCTGATGATTTTCTGAAAGCCGGAGACCGGGTCCTGTCGATTGACGGCAATAAATTCGAAAGCCAGCAGGAATTTATTGATTATCTGTCAGGCAAGCAGTCCGGTGATTCAGTGGAACTGATCATTGAACGGGAAGAAAGGGAACTGGTTGAGACGATTGCCCTGCAGCCGCTTCCAACCGATCCCGAACGTGTGGGTCTTGGAATTTCATTTGTGGAAGATAAAACGATCACGACTGATCCGAAAGTCACCATTGAATCCGAGCAGATCGGCGGCCCTTCAGCAGGATTGATGTTCACTTTGGAAATCATCAACCAGCTGCTTGAAGAAGATATCACAAAAGGCTACACAGTGGCCGGCACCGGCACGATGGAAAGCGAAGGGCAAGTGGGGCGCATCGGCGGCATTGACCAGAAAGTGATGGCTGCCGACAGTGACGGAATGGAAATATTCTTTGCGCCGCATGATGGAGAAGCGGATAATATCGAAAGCAATTACGGTCTTGCAGTCCAGACTGCAGAAGAAATCGGCACGGATATGGAAATCGTGCCGGTTAAAACGCTGCAGGATGCACTCGATTATCTGGAAGAGCTTCAGCCGAAATAAATCGGCGGCGTCGTAAATTCTTTTTTCAGGCTTCCGCCTCCCATACCCAGCAAATAAAGATTGCTTGCATGAATATCAAGTTTGCCCATGTCATCCGCCAAATCGGCGGCACGGCTGATGACGGGCAGGCTGATGTTCTTTTTTTGTGTGTTCAGATAGCTGCGGCCGGCATTGGTCATGCCGAGCAGCCGGAGGTAGGTCGGCTGTTCAAACGTTTTTAATTGTTCCCAGGTAAAGCCGGTGAAAATATGTGTCAGCATTCGCTGGATGCGGGTACGAGTGAAGCGCTTGGATTTGATTCGGGCAATAAATGCTTCAAAATCCTGTTCTTTTTTTGCCGCTTCATAAATGAGATTTTGTATGCCTTCCGTGACTTCTGCAAAACGGCGGATATTTTCCGGCCTGTCACGCAAAATTATAAAGCGGAGCATTGGGTAAAATGACTGCCAGCTGCCGAAGCGTCCGAATTCTTCATTGAAATTTGAAAGTGCCTGCAGTGAAGCAGCCGGGAGATAAAGGGACAGTTCATCCAGTCCATCGCCTTCAAAAAATGCTTTCCGGATTCCTGTTGCGCTGGCAATCGACAATCCTTCCGTAATCGGGTCATGGTAACCGGAGCCGATCCGCTGGATGGTGAGCGGGCGCATCGACGACGATAGCCTCTCGGCTGCTTCTATATAATGGTAGCCCAGTATATTATTCGGCTGGGTCAGGTCTGCATAGTCTTCCTGCCCCTCTGTGAGGGCCTGATAGGCGCTGTTCAGCGCTTTGGGATAACTGATGCCGGATTGGACGGCTTCCTGGATAAGACGCTGGTATTGCCCGTTTTTGGACGTCAGCAGCTGCAGGGTATTGAGGAATGGTTCGATTGCGCCTTGTTCACTTCCGAAACAGAAAGATTCACAGCCGATGGCATCAAGCAAAGCGATTGCGCCTTTCGCAAAATCCGAAGCCTGTGCAGTGGCATAAACGTAAGGCAATTCGATGACCAGGTCGACACCGCCTGCCAACGCCATTTCTGTGCGTGTCCATTTATCGGCGAAAGCCGGTTCTCCCCGCTGAAGAAACTGGCCGCTCATGACAGCGATGACGATGTCGGCGCCTGAACTTTCTCTGGCACTCCGGGCATGATGAAGATGTCCGTTATGAAACGGGTTATATTCGACTACGATGCCTGCAGCTTTCATTCGTACAACTCCTTTGGTAAACTTAAGTCTAAGTATAACGATGCCGGGAATGATGTGACAAGATTTTTTCTTGACATCCTTTTCTGCTCATTATATAATCAACTTTGTTGTCTTGAGGTGATTACTTATGAAAATAGCGATTCAACAGCTTCAAAAGCACCGCAGAGACGGGATGAAGATCGACCAGATGGTTAATCTTGAAGAAGTGAAAAAACGCAATAGCGATATTCGCGCAATCACGCCCATCCACGTCACAGGACATTGTACTATTGGTTCGCAGCAACTCACGTGCCAGCTTCAACTCAAAGGCATGCTAACATTGCCTTGCGCCAGGACTTGGGAAGATGTCGAATTCCCTGTTGATATTGAATCGGTTGAAATCTTCACATGGTCGGAACACGGCCTTGGAGATACAGATGATAACGTTCACGCGGTCGAAACGGAAACAATTGATTTCCAGCCGGTCCTCGAAGAACTGATCCTTCTGGAAATCCCGATGCAGGTCTTCAAGGAAGATGCCGATCAAACCGTCATTAAAGGCGGCGAAGAATGGTCATATTCGACAGACGAAGAACTTCAGGCAGAGAAAGAAGAAGCACAACCAAAACCGGATCCAAGACTTGCTGATTTAGCAAAGTATTTCGATCAGTCAGATGAATAGAATCACTGTAAGGAGGTGTCACCAATGGCTGTACCGTTCAGAAGAACGTCCAAAACCGTTAAAAGAAAACGCCGTACGCATTTCAAATTGTCCGTGCCGGGCATGGTAACTTGCCCAAGCTGTGGCGAATCGAAATTGGCTCACCACGTCTGCAAAGCATGTGGATCATACAAAGGGAAAGAAGTAGTAGCAAGCAAATAAAACAGTATTTGCTGCTGAAAGGCTATTGAGAGGCCATGGCTCTCGATAGCCTTTTTCTCTGTACATATTTAATAATAGAAATATAAATGGATGAATAAAAACCAGATATTCCGCATAACAGCTTCGCTATTCTGCTACATATCTTCAGAAAGTTCTCTGTAGAGATGATCAGTTTATATTGTACAATTGTGAAAGTGCTTGTTCACTCGGGCATTTGCCCGAGTGCATAAGTACCCGTCAATTATTCCAGAGTCCTCTCAATTCCATTCAAATCTAGAAGTGGACCCCTGCGTAGGAGCGCGCCAGTACGGAGCGGAACAATAAGACGAGTGCCCTTCTCGACTTATTGTGTGAGCTAAGGTGAGCTAAACGAAGATGGCCCGCCTTTGCGACGAGCGA
>NZ_JRGN01000166.1 GCF_000775575.1 Planococcus sp. CAU13 | reverse complement strand
ACAGCCGAGTTTTTCAGTTTGCATTTCTACGAAGACAAACGCTGGTGGACAAACGATTTCACCAAAGAACTAGAGCTGGACTACTGGCAACAGGCAAAAAAGGAAATGGACACAACGGATGATGAAATCAAAGGAAGATTCTGTTTCGGCGATCCAAAGAATGGTATCCCTTTTATGGCTGGATATGCCTTTGCCTATGAAATGGTAAAA
>NZ_JRGN01000289.1 GCF_000775575.1 Planococcus sp. CAU13 | reverse complement strand
CTCTACCACTGAGCTACTTCGGAATAATATTTCAAGTTTGTTTCCTGTACTTGTCGACTTTTCCTATTATAAAGAGCTCTTCAGGAATCGTCAACCACTTTTAAGGAAATAATATATTCCCTATCTTCTGAAAAATCGAAGAAAATAAAAAAGAAGATTCTCAAGAGCGAGAACCTTCTCTGTTTCCTTATAAGCACCTGGCCATATATTTTTCATATCGAAGAATTTGAAAGCGCCGTAATAAAATCACGCCGGCGCTTCAAGGGATTTATTTTATGGCCAGCTTGCCTGCGCACCGGCCGCAGCGATAGCGCTCGGTGTTCATCCGGATCTTTCGGATGTAATCGGTTTGGCACGAAACACATTGATAAATATAACGCTTCGCCGATTGCCTCTTCCTGTTGGGTTCGAGATGCGAGCAAAAACGGGGAGAATTGGTTTCTTTCAACAGATTTCTAAAATCCGCGTCACGATGTTTATAGCCTTTTCCTTCTAGATGAAGATGATAATGGCAAAGCTCGTGCTTGATGATGCCTTCGAGTTCTGCGTAGCCGAATTTTGCGTAGGAGCCCGGGTTGATTTCGATGTTATGTGAGCGCAGCATGTAGCGGCCACCGGTTGTACGCAATCTGGAGTTGAACAGTCCCCTATGCTTGAATGGTTTATGAAAAACCGTTTCAGAAATCTCTTTTATCATTTCAGTAAGTTCGTAGTCAGTCATGCCGATTCTCCTGTTTGATTATTTAAAGGAAAAAGCCGCTCCAAAATACAGAACGGCCACCAGATTAAATCTGTTCTTTCGGCTGAAGCATGGTCAACGCTATTCGTCCTTTGTCCTTTTCCACCCGCTCTACCCAGGCAGTGACGATATCGCCGACAGCCACGACTTCAAGCGGATGCTTCACGAAGCCTTTTTTCAGTTTCGAGATATGGACAAGTCCATCCTGTTTGACGCCAATATCGACAAATGCGCCAAAATCGACCACATTCCGCACCGTGCCTTGCACTTCCATGCCGGGGAGCAAGTCTTCCATTTTCAAAATATCATTTTTCAATAAAGGCTGAGGAAATTCATCCCGCGGATCACGGAACGGCTTTTTCAACGCATCAATTATATCCTGCAGTGTAATTTTCCCGACTTCGAGCTTTTCGCTGAGCTCGTTGACATCCAAACCATCGAGTCTGGCAGCTGTCTCCGGTTTGCCGACGTCTTTTTTATCTGCGCCTATAAGATCCAGCAGTTTATCTGCCACAGCGTAACTTTCGGGGTGAATGCCTGTTGCATCCAGGGGATTTTTGCCTTCTGGAATCCGGAGGAACCCAATCGCCTGTTCATAGGTTTTAGCGCCCAGTCGCGGAATTTTCTTCAATTGCACCCGCGAAGTGAAACGGCCATTTTCATCCCGTACTTTAATGACATTTTCAGCCACGCTTTTGCTTAGTCCGGCTACATACTGCAGCAGCGATGAAGAAGCCGAATTGACATTGACGCCGACCTGGTTTACCGCGGTTTCCACTACAAATGTCAGCTGATCAGCCAATTTCTTCTGCGAAACATCGTGCTGGTACTGGCCAACGCCGACCGCTTTCGGGTCGATTTTGACGAGTTCCGATAAGGGATCCTGCAGGCGGCGCGCGATGGATGCGGCACTGCGTTCTTCCACTTGCAGATCCGGAAATTCGGTCCGTGCAATGTCTGAAGCCGAGTAAACACTGGCACCCGCTTCATTGACGATGACATAAGAGATGCCGGAAGAATTCTCAGAGATGAAATCCGCTACAAATTGTTCGGTTTCGCGTGAAGCGGTGCCGTTGCCGATTGCCATGATTTCAATCGGATATTTGTCAGTCAGGCGCTTCATCGTCTTTTTTGCACCGGTTAGATCATTTTTCGGCGCATGCGGATAAATGACTGCCACTTCCAGCAGTTTCCCTGTTTCATCCACTGCTGCCAGTTTACAGCCTGTCCGGTAAGCCGGATCTACACCCAGCACCACTTTATTTTTCATTGGCGGCTGCAATAAAAGGTTTCGAAGGTTCTCAGAAAAGATATGGATGGCCTGGGTTTCGCCTTTTTCACTGAGTTCATTTCTGATTTCCCGCTCCACAGAGGGCTGGATCAGGCGCTTATAGCTGTCTTCAATCGCCTGTTCCACGTATGGATTGGTGCCGGAAGCCGGAACCCACTTCTTTTTCATCAGCGTGATGATGCGGTCTGCAGGCGGATTGATGGTGACTTTCAGCACATTTTCCTTTTCTCCCCGGTTGATTGCGAGGATGCGGTGAGGGACGATTTTTTGAATCGCCTCTTCGTAGTCATAATACATTTCGAAAACCTGTTTTTCGTCGTTAAGATCTTTTTTCGCAGAAGTGGCGATAACACCATCTTTTCTTGTCATGTAGCGGATCTTTTCACGGATATCTGCATCATCGGCAAAAAACTCGGCAAGTATATCCTGTGCGCCTTGAAGCGCTTCTTCGGCATCTGTTACATTTTCTCCTATGAATTCGGACGCTTTTTTCAGGACATCGCCGCTGCCGCCTTCATACAGCCAGTCTGCCAGTGGCTGCAATCCTTTTTCCTTAGCGATGATCGCTTTCGTCCGGCGTTTTTGTTTGAACGGGCGGTAAAGGTCTTCAAGCCGTTGAAGAACTGTGGCTCCGTTAATTTCTTTCTCCAATTCAGGAGTTAATTTTTCCTGTTCTTCAATTGAACGGACGATGTCGATTTTTCGCTGCTCAAGATTTTGAATATAGGTATAGCGGTCATCAATCGCTTTTATCTGCACTTCATCAAGTGATCCGGTTGCTTCTTTTCGGTAACGGGCTATAAAAGGAACCGTGTTGCCGTCTTCGATCAACGCGATTACCTGTGCAACCTGGTTGGGGCGTACGCCTGTTTCTTTTGCTATCAGGCTTTGGATTTGCTGTAATTCCATCAAAACACTCTCCTTTATTCCATTCTATTTTAGCATAGAAAAAAGAAGCCATCTCATTTGAGAAGGCTTCCGGTTATGAATGTCGCATCATCACCTGTTTTGATCGTGGAGAGGATATCATAATATAATTGTTCGGGAATGCCCGAACGACGCATCAATGCTTTAGGATTGCGGAGTTCTACACCATCTGAATGGATAAGGAATAAATCATCTTCCACGTAAGTGTAAAGCTGCGTATGCAATTTTTGCGGCCGGCCGGACAGATAGCCCATCACCGGCAGCGGATAGATCATTTCATCGGTCGCTTTCCGGTAAAGGTAGAACCGTATATTGCCGACACAGCTGTATTCAAGGGTCTTATTCTTAAAGTCCACTTTGAAGATGGCCACTGCCGCGCCTCTCTTCTGCACCATCAAGTCATTGAAACGATTCATCAGACTGTCGATCGATTCGTGATGATGTTCTCTTAAAATCTGCGGAATGACCTGCGAAGATTCCCTCGCTATCGGTCCACTTCCCAAACCATCGGCTACGGAGCAAATAAAGTAATCTTCTGTCAACACGGTGTGATAGCTGTCTCCGGATTCGAAATTACCTTTTTTTGCTTCATTGAAAATACAGGCGTCGATATATTGGTGGCGGATTTTTTCCACTACGAAACTCCACCCGCCGCTAGTATGGCTTCCTGCAATTTCTTGATGGCCTTGCGCTGAAGACGGGATACGTGCATTTGGGAAATGCCCAGTTTATCGCCAGTCTCTTTTTGGCTCAGCTGCTCTATGTAGGTGTATTGGATGATCTGCTTTTCGCGTTCGGAAAGCACATTCATCGCATTCGCCACCAACATGCGCTGATCTGCTTTTTCATAACCGTCATCTTCCTGCCCGACAACGTCAAATAATGTCACGGTGCTTCCGTCTGAATCGGCCTCCAGAGAATGGTCCATGGACAGCGCCTGATAGCTTTTGCCCATCTCCATCGCTTCCAGTACATCGTCCTCATCAACATCCAGGTATTCAGCAATTTCCCAAACCTGGGGTGAACGCTGAAGCTCGCTTGTCAAAACTTCGACAGTTGCTTTAATTCGCGGGCCTAATTCCTTGATTCTCCGAGGCACATGGATTGCCCAGGTCTTATCACGCAGAAAACGTTTGATTTCGCCGATGATCGTCGGTACGGCAAACGCTTCGAAACTGCGGCCAAATGAAGGATCATATCGTCTGATTGCACCCAAAAGACCCAGCATACCCACTTGCGCAATGTCCTCATGATAGGATTTACCGTTAGAGTATTTTCGCGCTATGGATTCCACTAATCGTTTGTAGTTGTTTACCAGGTGAGTTTGGGCTTCTTCATCCTCATTTTTCTGATAAGCCTCAATCCATTCCAATACCTGCTCTTTGGTAGGCTGATTAGGATGAGATCGTTTCGACATCCTCTTCCACCTGCTCTCCTCCAACATACTTTGTCATGAAGACCGTTACGCCTTCCTGATGATGGACTTTTACTTCATCCATTAACGTTTCGATCAAATACAGGCCAAGTCCGCCTTCACGCAGGAATTCCCCTTCAGCCTGATCGTGATATGGACCCACTTTTGCCTTTGTTTCCTCAAAATCAAAACTTTGACCATGGTCAGCAACCATGATTTCAATTTTATCTCCATAAAGAGCGCAGCCGATCACCACTTCGCCGTCTTCGTCGTCGCTGTAGGCATGCTGAACAGCATTGGTCACAGCTTCGCTCGAAGCAATTTTCAAATCTTCGATATCATCATAGGAAAAACCGATTCTGCTTGCCAATCCGGATATCGTCAGGCGCGCCACTCCAACATATTGTGATTTAGCCGGAACACGCATTTCAACGTAATCAAAAGGACGCATGTTAATTACCACCTTTTCCAGCTGATTCGATATCCATGATATCTCCTAAACCAGTAATGTCGAACAGCCGTTTTAAGCGAGCGGACAAGCCACTCAATTTCAAATGTCCGCCCTGGGAATTCACGGATTTATAAAAAGCTACAAATACACCCAGTCCGGTACTATCCATGTAATTAACTTCAGAAAGGTTCAATTCCGCATCCAGCGCTTCCACATTTTGGTATGGCTCCAGTTTCTCCCGGAGGATCGGCGCAGTATGCGCATCTATTTCTCCGCTAATATGTCCCTTCAGGACTTTATCTGATTCCTGCAAGTCAACTTGAATATTCATCTTTTTTTGACACCCCGTTTTTCTGTAATTAGCATAAAATAAATCAGCGTAAAATTAAAAAAGCCACTGTATATTTGTTTACCACACCGCTGGGCTGGTTAAACATACAATCAGACTTTTTTATAGATGACCAAAGTAAAGTCATCACTCAGTTCAGCATTCTGCATGCGAACCAATTCATCATAAACATATTGGACAATCACTTGAGCCGGCTCGTCCTTCTTCCGCAGAATCAGGTCGTTGATTACCTGGCGGTCGATGAACCCTTCGGATGTGCGCCCTTCCGTCACTCCGTCCGTCATCATGATGACCATGTCATTTTTTTCAAGTTTCACTTCTTTTTCTTCATAAGTGGCTACCGGTGAAACGCCCAGCAATAAACCTTTTACTGTGAGCTCTTCAAACTCACCGGTTTCTGATCGGTAAAGCATCGCCGGTTCATGTCCTGCGGAGCCGTATGTCAGAATGCCGGTTTCTTCTTCATATCTGCCGTAAAACATGGAAACGAACATGGAATCATCAACGCTTTTTTCTACAATGCGGTTGATGGTGCTCAGAACTTCCCGTGGGAACGCCAGGGAATCGTTCAAACTATCCATTCCAAATTTTACCATGGACATGCATAAGGCCGCCGGCAGGCCTTTGCCGATTACGTCAGCTACAGCTATTCCGGCGTGCCCATTTTCGTCACTGATAAAATATATGTAGTCTCCGTTCATTTTGCGCAGAGGCACAGAAAGCAGCCCGATATCCAGGCCGTCGAGCGAAGGCATCTTCGTTTTCAGTAACGTTTCCTGAACATTGGCGGCCAGATCCATTTCCATCCGCAATTCTTCCTGTTTCTGCAGCAGACTCTGGCGCTCCTGCAAAGCAAGACCGTAATTGATCATCATTTCAATCAGGAAATCGAAAGAATGCCAGACAGTTTCCGGCATTTCTTCGTATAATTCCTGCATTGCCGCTTTGTGCATACTGATGACGTCTTCTGGAGAAGTGTTTTCAGAAATAAGCTGGCGGCTGAAATTCTGGCCTACATACAAATTCTGTTCCGATTGGCGCTGCATATATTGGTTCAATATTTCTTTATACTGGCTGCCAATTTTTTGAACCATCGAGAATTCCCCCTATCGAAGCCACTTTGTAGCTCTTATGTCTGTCCCTTCACCTAGGGTTGTTTCTATTTTAAAGTCATCCATCAATCTTTTGACACCCGGGAGACCTGCCCCAAGCCCGCCGGAAGTAGAGAATCCGTCTTCCATTACCTTGCGGATATCCGGAATTCCCGGACCGCTGTCCGCGGCGATGATCAATATACCGTTAATGCCATTCTCAGTCAGACGCTGAATTTCAATTCTTCCCTGTCCTGCATATAAATAGATATTGCGGGCAAGCTCACTGATTGCCGTCGTTATTCGAGCTTGGTCTACTGTGCCGAAACCCAATTCTTTTGCCACATTGCGGCCAAGTTGTCTGGCGGCTACAATATCCCATTCTGTTTGGATTTCCACTGAGGATTGGTTGCTCATCTTTAAGCCTCCAATTCCAATTGAAGTTTATCCAAACCATTTTCTAAATCCAGTGCTGTCATGACATCTTCAAGTCGAATTCCTAACTCGATCAAAGTGATAGCAACTGCCGGCTGGATACCAGTTATAACAACTCTCGCTCCCATTAGGCTTGACATGCTTATGACGTCTCCCAGAACTTTTGCGATGAAAGAATCAATGAAATCTATGGATGTCAGGTCAATCACAACGCCCCGGGCACTCGTTTCATGCAGTTTAGCCAATAAATCTTCCTGAAACTGTATAGCAGTCTGATCATCCAATTCCCATTGAATGGAAACAATCAATGTATCTCTTAATTTTAAAATCGGTATACGGACATTCATATTTCATCTACCTCCACAATTTTTCGATTTGTCCAAGCCAGGGCTTGTTCAACGCCGCGCTGCAAAGTGCTTGTTGTGGTAAAATCATTCAAATTGATGCCGAGTGTAACAATCGTTTGGGCGATTTCCGGCCGTATACCGACCAGCATGCATTTTGCTCCCACTAAGCGGACAGCGTCTGCCGCCTGGATTATGTGGTGCGCAACCATGGTATCGACTACCGGCACGCCGGTAATATCAAGTAAAACGACCTCTGCCCGGTGTTTTACGACACCTTCCAAAAGGTTCTCCATAATGAGGCGGGCGCGTTCCGTGTCAATCGTCCCAACGAGCGGCATAACTGAAACTTTATCGAAAACCGGAATCAGCGAAGCCGAAAGTTCCTGCAGCGCGATTTTCTGAAGGCTGACTGTTCGTTCCCACGTGCGTGAATATGTATCGATGGTGCTGTCACGGATAGGCGTGATCCACTTGTTGAATTCTACATAGAAACCGCGGAAATTTTCTTTATTGATGAGGCCGTCTCTTTCCATGCCGGCAAAAACGATATCGCCGAAATGATTGATGGCCTTCGTGACAAATGTAATTGACCAGCCGTACCGGACCACTTTTTCCGAAAAGTCATTCAGGCGGCTTTCATAGGCCTGATGGCTCTCCAATAAATTGGATGTCATCAATTCAGCGAATTCCCTGCTTGTCTGGTTCATCAATTCTGCCGGCATTACTTCAAAAGAACGTTCACTTTCCTCGTTCTTCATCATTTCCTGCCAATTCGAAATAATTCCCGTCATATTCTCCTGAATATATCTTGCTATTTGCTTATTCATCTTTTAAAAGATCCTCCTTAGGCTCTAACAACTCTCTTTAAGGCTCCCCGATTCTTCATACTTTCATTTTTAAGTTCTCTTCTTGTATTGTATCGGAAATATGCAGATTGCACATCTTTTTTATATCTCATTCTCGTTACAAAGTCCTTTATTGCAAAAAACACCCGAAGAAAGGACTCTTCGGATGTTTTACAAGTGTATGTATGCTTAGAATTTCACGAGTCCGACACTGATTTCAAGTGCTTCATCAACTTTTTCCATCAGAGCTTCATCAAGCTGTGTAATTTTATCTGTCAACCGCGATTTGTCGATCGTTCGCAATTGCTCGAGCAAAATTACTGAATCCCGTTCAAAGCCGTATTTCTTGGCATCGATCTCCACATGCGTCGGAAGTTTGGCTTTTTGTATCTGAGCTGTAATCGCCGCAATGATGACAGTCGGGCTGAACCGGTTTCCTATATCATTTTGTATTACCAGCACCGGCCGGGTTCCGCCTTGCTCTGACCCGACCACTGGTGATAATTCCGCAAAAAAAACGTCTCCGCGTTTTACAATCAAGTTGTCACCCTCCGCTTACGAGCCGCACGGTCATATGCTCCGCTTCATACTCCGCATGAGAACATTCACAGGAAATCGACAGGTTGATCTGCGACATCTCCACATAACCCTTGATCATCGCTTCCCGTATATGATTTGAATCATACATGTTTTTCATCACGCGCTGAGTGGAAACGTAGATATACTCTCCGTCTTCCTGAACCCGCTCATCTGAATGTGTAGTAAGTTCTGAAATCAATTGCTTTGGCAGCCTGACCACTACCTCTTTTGTCTTGGATTTCTCGTACACAGCTGACACCTCCGAAATACCGTTGTTCTCTCTGTTCTTTCTTTCTATTCTACAATCTTAACATCACGGACGCCTTAAGGAAAGACAATTCTCGAAGTTCTTCATCTCTTTCAATAAAACCTTGGTACCCGCTTCGTTATTATGCAGGGTATTTCGTAAGGAATCGTCTCTAATTTTTCCGCCCATTCTTCTATTAAAATAGTTTTGTTTTTTTGAGAGCCGAGCAATTGAACTTTTTCTCCCACTGCAGATTCTTCAGGCAGCCGGATCATGCACTGGTCCATGCAGATGCGTCCGACAATCGGCATACGCCGGCCTTTCACTAATACTGTCTGTCCCTGAAGACCCCGGAGCAGTCCGTCTGCATAACCGATCGGCAAAGTGCCGATCCATTCATCTTCGGGACTTGTATATGTTGCCCCGTAACTGATCTTCTCCCCTTTTTTCACTTTTTTGACGTGGATGAGTTCCGTTTCCAGGCTCATCGCCTGTTTTAATTCGAAGGGCATTTCCTGCTCTACATAGGCTGAGGGTGCGATGCCGTATAGCGCAATGCCGGTGCGCACAGCATCAAAAGCCAGTTCCGGGTGCAGGATGGCCGCTGCACTGTTTGATACATGGAACATCAAAGGGCCGCCCTGCCATTTCCCCCTGATTTCTTTTATGCGCTCGACCTGCTTAAGAAATAATGGATTATCGGCTTCATCAGCCGTTGCAAAATGGGTGAAAAGGCCGGCCACTTGAAACGCGTGCTTTGCCGCGAAGGCGAATGCCTCCTCCGCTTGCTCAGGCTCAAAGCCGATGCGCCGCATGCCGGTATCGAATTTGAGATGAACCTTCAGCGGTTCATCCGCCCCTGTCAGTTCAGCAGCCGCGGCCTCCATCCATTCCATTGAATATGCAGTGACGGCAATATTCATTTTTATCGCTTCTTCGATGAAATTTGCCGGAGATGCACCCATTACCAGAATTTCTGTGTCAATTCCATTATTCCGTAAATGCAAGGCCTCATCAGGAGTCGCCACCGCGAGCATTCCGGCCCCGCTCTTCAGCGCCTGCTGCGCGATTTCCACCGCGCCGTGCCCATAGCCGTCCGCTTTGACGACTGCCATCAGTTCCGCCCCATTCGCCCTGTTCTTTAACACCTGTATATTGTGATCGATTGCTGTTAGGTCAATTACCGCTTTTGTTGGTCTGTACGTTGTTTCCATCGTTTCCACTCGCCTGCCTCTATGATTGTAAAAGGATCTGCGCTGCAGCGTATTCCTTTGTATGTGTAATGGAAACCAGTCCGTCCTGCTGTCCACGGAAAAAGACGGAAGGTTTGCCGTTTGAATCTTTTCTGATTTCAATATCCTTGAAACTGCACATTCTGCCGATTCCTGTTCCTTTCGCTTTACCGAAAGCTTCTTTTGCAGCAAAGCGGCTGGCAAGAAATTCCGTTTTCCTGCCGGCTGACAATAATTCGTATTCCAACAGTTCGTTTTCAGTCAGCACGCGTTCGCGAAATTTCGCAGACCGGCTGTCGAGCCGCCTGATTCGCCCAAGCTCGACGATATCCAGGCCGATTCCAGTAACCATAAATGCTTCTCCTTTCAATCGCAAACAAGAAAAAGGTATAATATCAATATGAAACAGAGGTGACGAAATGTTTATTCGCAGAGAAAGTTTTTCCGAGTATTTACGCTTTTATCCTGTTGTATCTACATTGATCGCGATTAATGTTTTGATACATATTTTATCATGGATTCCTTTGCTCGGCCTGTATATCTTCAATTATGGCGTTGGCGCCAATTTCCTGATAGCCGAAGGAGAGTGGTGGCGCTTCATAACACCGATGTTCCTGCACGGCGGAATGATGCATCTGCTGTTCAATATGTTCTCGCTCTTCCTTTTCGGTCCCGAGCTTGAAAGATTGACAGGGAAAGTGCGCTTCATCACGGTTTATGCGCTGTCCGGCATTTTTGCCACCATCGCCACTTATTTCCTTCAGCCGCCGAGTTACCTGCATGTCGGCGCAAGCGGCGCGATCTTCGGTGTCTTCGGTGCATACGGTGCATTATTGTATTACGGAGGACGTGCTCTGCCGCAATTAAGACAAATCCTTCTTCCGATTCTTGTCATCAGCGTCATCATGACGTTCCTGACGCCGAACGTCAATGCAACGGCCCATATCGCCGGCCTGATCACCGGCTTCATCATCGGCCTCGGATTTTTCCATCCGAAACGGATTGTCAGTTGGCGTAAATAAGAAAAAAAGCAAAAGGCCAGACGGATTATTCCGGCTGACCTTTTGCTTTTTGTTTGGAAATACGTGGTGATGGCTGGTACCACTCCAAAATTCGGCTGGCATCGTCTTTCTCCATATAATTGATGCGCGCCGAGTAGCCAAGCATGCCGGATTTGATGGTGGCCTGAATCGAAGCAAGATCTCTTCGCCGCTGGAAATAAGTCTGCAGCACATAAACCGCCTGCACCCGTTTTTTCCAGACGTAGAACGTATGCTTGCTGAAACCTCTGAATTCCATCGTCAGCTGTTTGCCGGTGAGCGCGTAGCCCGTTGTCCGATGCTGCCAGATCCCAACCGCAATAACCGGCGGCACAATCAGCAGCGATAATAAACCGTATGGATAGAAGAAATAACTCAAAACACCTATTAATGGCAGCATCCACAGAAAATCGAGGCGGTAATAAAAATGGAGGCTCCGCTTCGGTGCTTTTATTAATTCCGGCTGAAATTCCATTTCCGGAAACAGTTCACGCAGCACCGGCAGCATATGTGCTGTTTTCACCAGCGGGAACAAACGGATTTTCTCGTCTTTCCCACCCATTGAACCGCCTGCACTTTCAACCGTCACAACGCCATAGCCAAACAATTCACGCAGCGGATTTCTCGTTACTTTTATTCCCTGTATGCGCTTGAACGGCACTGAAACTTTCTTTTTCTCGAGGAGCCCTCTGGTGATGTAGATGTGATCCTCATCGACCTGGATGGTGAATTGATAATTCGCCAGCAGCGTCAAAATGACCGAAATGATCCAGGCGATCAGAAGGCCGGCAAATACCGCGAGCGCAACAATAAGATAGCCGAAACGCAGGAACAGCATCACTTCTTCATAAATGGCTTCATAAGGGATCAGTTCGCTGAATTGGGATAAAAATACAGCGACCGCTGAAATGACGACACCGATGCCGCCGGAAGTTGTCGCCAGGATCAGCAATTCCTTCATTGACATGCGGTAGAGCGTTTTCAGCTCTTTTTTCTGCGGCATTGCCGTTTCCTCCGCAGCTTCTATCACCGCTTCATGAGGGCCCATATCCGGTACGGCCGGATATTTTGCATTCTCCATTTCCGTTTCGATGCGATCTGCATCTGCCCGTTTAATCGCCGTAAGTTCCGCTTCCGCTTCTCCCGCTTTACTGGAACCAGCCGTTTCAACTCTAACTTTTACAAGATCAAAAGGCCGGTGAAAAATCCCTTCCGTATAGTTGAGGCTCTGAATCCGATCAAACGGTATATACCTTTTCTTTTTTACAAAGAGGCCATATTCGATGCGCAGTTCCCCGTCTTCAAACCAGTAGACGAACCGCTTCCACTTAATGATTCCAATGACCAGCGAAAACAGCACCACTACAAGCCCGATCAACAGGGGCAGAAGGCCGACCCAGCCTTCATTGAACATTGCGCTGATGCCGCCATCCCTAAAAATATTGACCCCGAAAATCACAATGAACGGAATGATTAATTCCTTCAGGCTTTTCATGAAATTAATAAATGCAGATACAGGATGCAATTTATAGCGAATGTCAGACATCATCTTCCGCCACCCTTGCCAGTGCTGAAATCATCCCTCGGAGTTCGTCTGCTTCAGAAGTGATTAAAGCCGGAATGGTATGTGTGGTCGCCGCAGTGGAAATGGTAATTTCAGCCAAATCATAACGCCGCAGAATCGGTCCCTGTTCCGTATCAACATGCTGCACCCGCACCATCGGCACCAGTGTGCGCTTCACGATGAACAGGCCGTGCTGCAGTTCAATTTCCTGCTCCCTTACTTCATAACGCCAGCGCTGCCAGCGGATTTTCGGGAACAGGAAGATGAACAGAAACGCGAACAATAAAAGCACGCCTGCGTAAACGGCATAGAGCCATACCGGCCAGTCAAGGAAATATGTAAGTACGCCAGCACCAATTGCAAGCAACGCAAAAACGGCCGTTTCAATGATGCCATATAACCGCCATACGGTCAGACCTTTACGTGAAATTCTGTTTTTCGGCTGATTGTTCATATCCGATTCCCCATTCTCTTATTCTCTCTCTTAGTCTTTCATATTCTACTATACGATTCAATAGAAGGAATGTTTCGGGCAAAAAAAATAACCAGCCGGCAGTTGCCTGCTGGCGGGTTATGGATCAATAACTATTAAGATTCGTGACGGCGAGTGCGTCCTGGACGGCCTCCGCCGCTTGCACCGGATCCGCCTTCACGACGGCGGCTTGCGCCTGAGCTTGCACCGCGGCCAGCCGGACGGCCTGAGCCTGAAGAACGGTTGCCTTTATAGCCTCCGCCGCTTCCGCTGCGTGATCCACCGGATTTACCTTTGTAGCCTCCGCCACCGCGTGATGGCAATGGACGCTCTTCGGAAATTTGAACTGGAACATCTTCCGGTTCTTTTGTCATTGTTTTAAGAGCTGCAGCAATCAAATCGACCGCGTCATGCTGTTCAAGCATTTGCGCCGCGAATTCGCGGTAGTCGCCAAGATTGTTTTTCTCTGTCATTTCAAGCAATTGCTCCATTGCGACGCGTTTTTGGCCAAGTACAGCCTCGTCAGCAGTCGGAGGAATCAATGCTTCCATTTTTTTCTTCGTTGTACGCTCAACAATAGCCAAGTAGCTCATTTCACGCGGTGTTACAAACGTGACTGCGACTCCTTTTTTACCAGCACGGCCAGTACGGCCGATGCGGTGAACATAGCTTTCAGGGTCTTGTGGAATATCAAAGTTGTATACGTGTGATACACCTGAGATATCAAGTCCGCGGGCTGCTACATCAGTTGCTACCAGAATATCGACTTTACCTGCTTTGAATTGTTTCAAAACAGACATACGTTTTGCCTGGCTCAAGTCGCCATGAATTCCTTCAGCTACGTAGCCGCGGATATTCAAAGCTTTCGCCAATTCATCAACCCGGCGTTTTGTGCGGCCGAAGATGATTGCAAGTTCCGGCTGCTGCACATTCAAAAGACGTGAAAGAACGTCGAATTTTTCGCGTTCAACAGATTTAACATAGAATTGCTCGATGTTTTCAACTGTCATTTCTTTTGATTTGATTTTCACGATTTCCGGAGTCTTCATGAATTTCTCTGCAATGCGGCGGATTGCATCCGGCATAGTTGCTGAAAACAACAATGTCTGGCGTGTTTCAGGAACACTTGACATGATTGTCTGGATGTCTTCGATAAAGCCCATGTTCAACATTTCATCTGCTTCGTCAAGGATCAATGTGTTTACATTGTCGAGTTTAAGCGTACGGCGGTTGATATGGTCCAAAAGACGTCCTGGCGTACCAACGATAATTTGCGGGCGGTTTTTAAGCGCGCGGATTTGACGGCCGATTTCCTGTCCGCCATAAACGGAAAGAATGCGGACGTTTTTATCCTGTCCGAGTCTGTAAAGCTCTTCAGAAACCTGAATAGCAAGTTCGCGAGTTGGTGCAATGATCAATCCCTGTACGTTACCATCTTTAGTGTCGATCTTTTCGATCAACGGAATACCGAAGGCAGTGGTTTTACCAGTACCTGTCTGTGCCTGGCCGATGATGTCCTTGCCTTCCATACCAAGACGGATCGTACCTTCCTGGATTGGTGTTGCTTCTTCAAAACCCATGCGTTTTACGGACTTTAAAGTTGTTTCGCTGATATTTAACTCTGAAAATTTAACCAAATTTTTTCAATCTCCTTTTGTCTTCATCTTATTTACAAATGGTACACATTTTAGATGAATTCGTGACAAGGTCGAGCCTTTATGGGGAAGTTTCACGTCGAAAATCATACTCTGTAGTTTTAAGTCAGAGGGATGTGTGAACAGAAAAAGCTCGGGCTTTGCCGAGCGGTCTGATCGGCGGGTGTTTCATGCCCAAAATATGAACAAACCGTTTTGCTCAAAAAAATACTCTTCACAGGGAAGAGTGTCTCAAAAATGTATCCATTGCTCTGACTAGAATAACACGATTAAAGCGCATTTGCAATCAATACGCAAAGGTTCCATTAATCAGTTTATTATCTGCTCTCTTCCATAAATGACAGAACACGTGCAAACCAATCCTCGCAATCGTCGCTGTAACAGATCAGGTGCTGGCCGTTCTCAGAATGGATGATTTCCTTTTCAATGGAACCGAGTTGCTTGAATATATGATCGGCGGCCGCAAACGGGACGATGCCATCCTTTTTGCCCTGGACGATAATTACCGGAAGCGTCAATTTATCGTAATAGGGTTCGACCATCTTGACCACCCGCAGAAATTCCAGCGCTGAACTCACCGGCGTATGCCATAATTTGTATTCATATAAATGGAATAACGGATTATTGGCAAGCTGCCCTTTTAAGGCATCGGCCGCGGCGACCCGCACTTCCTCCAGGATCTGCGCCGCGCTGATGTATTTGGCCGCGGCACTCAGCAGCACCATTTTTTCGATTTTATAGCGCATCGCCAAATACATCGCAATCAGCCCGCCCATCGAGAAACCGACGATGATGACGCGGTCCACCTGCTTCTTCAATTCCTTTAAAGCCATCTCCGCTGCCATCATCCAGGACGCCGCAGACTTATTCTTCAGATCCAGTTTCTCTCCATGGCCGGGCAAAGTCGGTATTTTGACAAGCCACGACGTTTTTTCTTCTATATAATCAGCGAACGGCTGCACTTCAAATGGCCCTCCGGTGAAACCGTGAATCATTAAAACGCCTGTTTTCAAAATGCATCCTTCTTTCAATCAGTTCTCGATAAATGGTTCAATGATGTTTTCAAGAGCCATCCCGCGTGAGCCCTTCACCAGAATCAGGGATTCCGCAGAGATCGACTTTTCCAGTTGATCGATGATGGGCCGGTAATCGTCTTTGCTCCAGATCAATTTCCCTTTAAAGCTTCCCTGCAGCTTGCTGTAAAGCCATTCCATCCTCGGTCCATACAGGCAGACGCCTTTGATTTCATTATTGATGGATTTGGCAATGGATTCATGATATTCGCGTTCCTGCTCCCCAAGTTCAAGCATGTCGCCGAGAACGACCCATTTCTCTTCTTTCATCGTTGTTTCCCGAATGAAATTCAATGCCGCTTTCATGGAAGACGGTGCCGCGTTATAAGCATCATTGATGAATGTCGCGCCGCCTTTTGCAGGGATTATCTGCATGCGCATATCCGTCAAAGCCGCATCTTTCAGCGATCTGCGGATATCTTCCTCCGTCAGACCCGCTTCCAATGCAATCAAAATCGCTGCCAGTGTATTTTTCACCTGGTGGTCGCCGAGCACCGGAATCGTAAACGTGGCGTCAATGATGCCGCTGACCATAAACGTACTGCCGTTTTCCGTTGCACGGATGTCCGTAACCGTCAACTCGTTATTGTCATCAAAGCCGAAAGACACAGCCTGCGGGAAATTCTCGACAAATGGCTTCAGCAGTGGTTCATCGCCGTCATAAAATAATTTGCCGTGCGTTTCAAGACCGGCGGTGATTTCGAATTTCGCCTGCGCAATTCCTTCGCGTGATCCAAGGTCCTGCATATGCGCTTCACCGATGTTGGTGATGACCGCATAATCCGGCCGCGCCAATTCAGATAGGAATTCAATCTGGCCATAGCCGCTCATGCCCATTTCCAGCACAGCGAATTTCGTATCTTCATCGAGTGACAGAATCGTCAGCGGCAGGCCGAGTTCATTATTGAAATTGCCCTGTGTTTTCTGCACCTTGAAATAAGGTTTCAGTACACTTGCCACGAGATCTTTTGTCGACGTTTTGCCGTTCGATCCAGTAATGCCGATCACTGTCGTGGACAATTCGTCGCGGTAGGCGCGCGCCATTTCCTGCAGCGCTTTCTGGCAGTCATCGACGATCAGCAATGGCAGATCATCGGGCGGCGAAGGTTCATCGCGCTGCCAGAGAGCAGCAGCTGCACCAGCTTCAATCGCATGGCGCACATATTTGTGGCCATTGACCTTTTCACCGCGAAACGGCACAAACAGATCTCCTTTTTGAAGCGTGCGCGTATTGATGGAAACACCGGTAATGTCGATGTCCTTCAAATTCGTTCTAATATCCAGCCATTTGGCTACTTGCTCTATCTTTTTTTTCATCAGGCTTCTCCACTCAATCCATTTTTACTTGCAGTAATTGTTTTTCCTCGTAGCGTTCCATGGCAAGGTCAATCAGTTTTTCAATCAACTCCGGATAAGCCACTCCTGTATTCTCCCACAGCAGCGGGAACATGCTGAATGGCGTGAAACCAGGGAGCGTGTTGACTTCGTTGATCAGAATCTCAAAATCCGCCGTGACAAAAAAGTCAGCGCGCACAAGGCCCGAACAATCGAGAATCTTGAAGGCTTTCTTAGCCGATCCGACAAGTTCTTCGTATACGGTTTCCGGAAGATCTGCCGGTATGATCATGGCCGTATTGCCGTCTTTGTATTTCGCCTGGTAATCGTAGAACGCTTTCAGCGGTTTAATCTCGCCTGCAACTGAACATTCCGGCTCATCGTTGCCAAGTACGGCGATTTCGATTTCACGGGCATTGACACCCTGCTCAACCACAATTTTACGGTCGAACTTCAATGCCTCATCCACTGCAGCAATCAATTCTTCTTCATTTTCTGCTTTGCTGATGCCGACGCTCGAACCCAGATTTGCGGGTTTGACGAATACCGGCCAGTTCAATTCGGCGGTGATCCTTTCGACAAGTGCCGCCTGCCCGTTTTTCCAGTCTCTTCTAATGAAATAAACGTACGGTGTCTGCTTCAGACCGGCGATTTCGAATAATTGCTTCATCACCACTTTATCCATTCCGGCAGAAGAAGCAAGCACTCCATTGCCTACATATGGCAGGTTCATGACTTCAAGCAGGCCCTGTACCGTGCCGTCTTCGCCGTTCGGCCCGTGCAGCAGCGGAATGATGACATCTAGGCTGTCATCCTGCTCTGCCGGAAGGAAACCGGAAATATCATGCGGTGCGTCATTGCCCTGTCCGATCTGCAATTGCTCAATGCTCGCCGCCGGCCCTTCAAGCAGGCCGCCTTTTCGCCATTCCCCTTCCTGGGTAATGTAAACCGGGTAGACTTCATATTTATCAAAATTCAACGCTTTGGTCACTGCCTGTGCCGTTGAAAGGGAAACTTCGTGTTCTGCGGATTTGCCGCCGTATAATAAGCCGATTCTTTTTTTCATCCAAAAAACCTCATTTCATTTTCCATTATGCCTTAGTTTATCATGAACCCGGTTCGACGAAAAATTTTTTCCGGTAAGGCCAATTAAAAAAAGCCGCCGAATTCGATCGGCAGCCTGCGGATATGAGCTTACTTAAAGATGTTCCTGCTTTTTTTAGTGTCCAGACTCGAGCCGCCC
>NZ_JRGN01000098.1 GCF_000775575.1 Planococcus sp. CAU13 | reverse complement strand
ATTCTATGATCACTCAGCCCTTTCCAAGCTCAAAATCTGCCGCAATGTTATTCTCTACCCCAATCACCAAACAGATAAAATGATTTCCACTTGCCGGACTGCTATACTCCTCTATGTGAAAACCCGCAGTCAAAGAAAGGAAGTTACATATATGAAACTAAGCGTACTCGATCAGGCTCCCGTCACGACGGGCAATACGGCAGAAGCTGCCATGCAAAAAGCTGTGGAACTCGCCGTTCTCGCAGACAAATTGGGCTATAGCCGGATGTGGATGGCAGAACACCACGGCTCGGGCGCATTTTCAAGCTCCGCTCCCGAAGTCACCGCCGCCTACTTAAGCGCCAAAACGGAAAATATCCGCATTGGCACCGGAGGCGTCATGATGATGCATTATTCACCGCTGAAACTTGCCGAAGTCTTCAAAACCCTGAGCGCACTCGCCCCTGGCCGCATCGATTTCGGCGTGGGCCGTGCGCCGGGCGGCGACCACAGCTCCATCTATGCTTTGGCTGAAGGGCGCCGGGCGATGACAGATGATATGTACGGGAAATTTGATACGGCACTGAAGCTGATCAACGACGAAACGCCGGAAAGCAATTTGTACAATAAAACACTTGCCGCTCCGACACAGATCCAACTGCCGGAGGCCTGGCTGCTCGGCTCAAGCGGCAACAGCGCAATCGAAGCGGGACGCATGGGCGTCGGCTATTCATTTGCCCAGTTTTTCCAAGGCGGCATGACGAAAGCAATACTGGACGCTTACCGAAATAATTTCACCGCTTCCGCCTTTATGGAAAAACCCGAAATCTCGGTGTCGTATTTGGTGACAACAGCCGAAACCGCCGAAGAAGCGGAATACGAAGCCTTGCCGCAGGACATTTCACGCCTTATGCTGATGCGCGGCCGCCTCATGCCGCTCATGACACCGGAAGAAGCACAGAATTCCGCGTTGTCGGAAATGGACCGCATGCATATCCAGGAAAACCGCAAAATCCATCTGGTCGGCTCTGCAAAAGACGTGGCGGATCAATTGCAGCAGGAGCAGATGCAATATGGCTTTGAAGAAGCAATGATCTGCAGCATCACCCATTCCCAGGAAAAACGACTGAATGTCTACCGCTTATTGGCACGTGAGTTATTCTAAAAAGCAATTTATACCTTTTTGCGAGCACTCCCCATTCGGACCCTGTGTTTCAAAAAATTCACTCACAATTTTTAAAATTGCATAAAACGAAAAACACCACCCCCGCATTGCTTAAGCAGCGGGGGTGGCAATGTATAGAGGATGAATTGCCATAAAATTCACCATCCATTTAATTTCCATTTTTACACAGGGTCGCCATAAGTTTATACTGAATTACAGAAGAAATCCTGCGTAAAGGAGATGCTGAAAAAAAGATGTTTCGATCCTTTCATTTCAACGGCAGCCGGATCATAAAAACCGGTTTGGCCATTTTTATAACAGCCACAATCTGTCTCTGGTTCGGCTGGCCACCCGTCTTCGCGGTCATCACGGCCATCGTGACGATTGAGCCGACTGTCAGCGACTCGATCAAAAAAGGGATTGTCCGTTTTCCGGCATCTGCCATCGGTTCTGCATTCGCAGTTCTTTTCATCACCCTTTTCGGGAACGCACCGATCACCTATACACTCGCTGCGGTTGCCACAATTTTAGTCTGCTACAAACTCAATCTGCATGCGGGCCTGCTCGTTGCCACCCTGACGTCCGTCGCGATGGTCGAAGTCATCCATGACCATTTCCTGATTTCGTTCTTCATTCGCCTCGGCACCACAACGATCGGCCTGGTCGTATCCACCGCTGTAAACATGCTCATCTTCCCGCCGGATTACCGGAGAGATATCCTGAAAAGCATCCAAAGCATCAGTGAACGCGCAGGAACGTTGCTGGAACACACTTTCCATACCGTCCTCTTTGACAGTGATGCGGATCTTAAGGAAGACAGGGAACTCGTGAAACAATTGACTTCAAAAATCCAAAAGACGGAACAATTGATCCATTTTCAGCGCGGTGAATTCAGTTTGTATTCAAGGGTCCGCAAACGGGAAGCCGAACTTCTCATGGCGGAAAGGCAATTGCTCTTTTTACATAACCTTGAGTTCCACCTGGATGCCCTGCTCCGAATCCCTCTGCATGACCTTAAGTGGACACCAGCCGAGCGCAATATCATCATGCAGGCCGTTGCGGAACTTGCGGACGACCTGCAGAATTCAGTTGAATACAATCACGTAAAGCATCAGCGCCAATTAAAAATCATCACTGATTTCTTCTGGGAAGACAGCAAAGGCATTACGACAAGCGACGCCGTGCACCCGACCCTCTTTCCGCCCGAGTTCAAAATTCTATATGAACTCATCACGATCTATGATCTAGTGGATAATTTCTTTAATCCGGAAAGTGTGAAGGCAGCTCGGGAGGCTGAGGCATGACGGGTTGCACGAACGGATTTCCCAGCAGTTCACATTCGGACCCTGTGTTCCAAACAATTCATACACCATTTATAAAAATGCATAAAACGGCAAAACCACACCCGCATAGCTGTAACGTCGGGGGTGGTTTTGTATAGAGTACAAATTATCACGAATATCCACTTCCATTTTATATCCATTTTTACACAGGGTCACAATTCATCTAAACGACGGAGTTTCTGCAGAAGACTCTGGTCTGGTTTTGCCAAGTAAAAAATGTGCCAGGCCGAAGCCTGCTGCTCCAGCAATTGCCATTGTAATAAGTGATCCTGGCAGGGCGAGCTTGACCGCCATCAGGAAAAGAATCCCAACCGCCAGCATGGCCATGACAAAAACGGAATTCCACAGAACCCGGTCTCTCACTTTGTTCAACAGGGTACTTGAAGGTACAGCATCCGTTTCCGCTTCTGCAGCGGCCAGAATTCCTTTCAGACGCCGAAGATTGATGACAGGGCCCAAAAAGCTGGCAACAAGAAGCGTTGCCAATGAAACGTTAATCCAGGCCATTCCCCAGCCCCAAGTGGAAATGGTGAGATACAGGCCAGGCACTAATATCAACAGTGAACTCATCGGAAACAATGCATCCGTCTTCACAGCAAGGCCCGACCACCGCTTGACGTTTTCCGTGTCCTTTGAATGGAGCATGGAAAGCATGCACAAGGCAAGAATCGCAATTGCCATAAACATGGTCACTGCACCTACGATATGGAGAAACAATACAACATTATAAAGCATGGTGTTTTTCCTCTTCTCCAGTTAAGTCATCCAAAGAATGGCTTCGTTAACATTGGCGGAAAACCTTTCGCTGATTCTTTTTTCCATCGCTTCCCCTCCCTGTTACGTGACTGCTCCAAAGCCCAAAGGGTTTTTGTGCAATTATTTTTGTAATCAGTATACGCCTTTCCAAAATAAATAACTATAAATTATTTAAATTTTTCGACTTTCATAAGATGAATTTTAACTATATAAAAATCCGCCCTGCAATCACAAAGGGCGGGTTTCTTATTTAACATCACGATAATGGTACTGCCATTCAGAGGAATAGGTGCGGACATCGGTTACAAAAGAAGAGCGGTGCCAGATGCTCGACATGTCAGACGTTTCTGCGGTTTCGACCAGCCGTAATTCGCCGGCTTCCAGTGTCATTACATCCGATTCCAGCGTCTTCAGCTCATTTTCTTTTCTATCCAATGCCCTGATCTGCAGCTGGACCTCTTTTGTTGCATCCATATTGTTTTTGACGAAAAATGTGTTGCTGTATGGCGTTGAATGGCAATTCGATGAAGTTGTCCGCAAGCATTTCCTTTCGGAGCTCAGGAACACAACGGTGATGTCTTCATCATCCTGTCGCTCTTCTGCTTCATCCAGGGCTGTTTCGATTTTATTGATGTATGAGGTTTTCTCCGCAAATGGATAAACCCACATCGTGAAAAACAGGATGGTTGTGCAAAGCCCAGCTGCGACCACCCAGACTGCTTTCGGATTATGGACGGATTTGGGAGCGTTTTTAAACATGATACTTACTACGATATTGACGATGACAACAACCAGCAGAATTGCTCCTGCAATAATCAGGGCAACGATGCTTTCAAAACCATTTTGGAAAAATGAAAGCCCATATTTATCGGAAAGATAGTAGTTGACGATGAAACTGCCAAGTACCAAGGCAAGAAAAGCAGCAAGGGCTATTTTCCATCGCGGCTTTCCTGCTTTACCGCTTATGGCATCCAGGAAGGTCCAGAAAAACCAGAAGTACGGCACAAGGAAGATGAAAATAATAAGTGCAGTGGTGCCCATAATATCAAACCTTTCGCAAAGAGTGGACGAGAAACGAATCTTTATGAAAGCCGTTGAATCAGTGAAACTTTTCAAAGGCTTATCTTTGTAACATGAATACTATTTTGCTATCGCTTGTATTATACGGCATCCGTTGGAAAAAGATTCAAAAGTTTAATGTTAGCAGCATCCCGCTTTACTAGCAGCATGAGCCACCTTCAAAAATAAAACCGGAGTGCACCCGCACCCCGGTTTTCTGCGTTCCCTGCGTATCAGGAAAACGCCTCATCAAGCCTTATTCGATTGGAATCCGATATCCTTTTTCAATTTTCTGCTGCTCTTTGCTCTTCGGCACCTCAAGCTTCAAAACACCTTCCTTGAATGAACCAGAAATTTTATCTTCTTCGATTTCACCTATATAGAAGCTGCGTTTGAAAGCGCCATATGACCGTTCTTTTCGCAGGAACCGGCCTTCTTTGTCATCACTTTGCCAATTCTGTTCTCTTTCGCCGCGGATTTCCAGATAACCGTCTTTGTACTCCACTTCCATATCATCTTTCGTGAACCCAGGCAGGTCGACCATAAATTCATACCAGTCGCCTTTGTCCTGTATATCTACTTGAGGAAAAGTGGTTTCACCGAAAAACTTATTAAAAAAGTCAGAATCCAATCCGCTTCCGAAAAGGCTTGGGAAAAGCTCGGTTCGTCTTTTAGGAAACAAAGTGTTCATACTGATCTTCTCCTTTTCAATTAGTTTTAAGGTACATGCCAGCAATCAAAAGCCAAAAATTCGAAACACTTTCCTTTAGAAGCAAACAGCGTCCCTATGGCCAGCCTTCTATGATGCAGACTTGCCATCTATTGACTTTCAAGGCCCACACTTCCATCTTTCCCCTTTCTGTCCGTAATGGTGTTTCTACTTAAAATTATATTCAAGATCGTTTTTACGTCAATTAAAAAACACGAAAAAATGAAATTTTCATCAAAAATTTATGAAATAAATTTAAAAAAAGAACATTGCCACAGCCGTATTTTTAACACATTGCCAAATACAATTGAATCACGCTATGTTATTATTAAGTCAAAAAATTACCATAATTAAACTCCGATAAAAGGCGGCGATACGGATGTTTGAGGAAAAGAGAAAACGGTTTGTAATCGTTCTGATGACTGTAGCGGGCTTCATATCGATTTCCATGCTGCTGCAGGCCACTGGCAGCGCCCTTCTCTTCAATATTGTCATGCTGACAATATTCTACACCGTTCTGCCTTTTTGGATCTGCAGCTATTATTTCAATAGGCACGGCATACAACTGCGCCGCATCTTCTTCTTCAGCGGCATCGCACCCTGGATTTTACCTATAATCGGCATCACCATGCTGGTGCTGATTTTCTCCATCAGCATTTACTGGCTGATGCTGCGGGGCTTTGCGTCCCTTTCTCCTGCCTTGATCGAAATCGCGCTCACGCCGCAGCCGCTCCCCGATGAATTATGGTACCTGCTGTCACTCAGCTTCATTATTGCGATTCTTGCGCCGATCGCGGAAGAGTTCGTGTTCCGAGGCGTAATCCTGCACCGGCTGATGGCAGCACTCGGTTTATGGAAAGGAATCGGTTTAACTAGCCTGATTTTCAGCGTTATTCACGTCAATATTTTTGGCGCATTCCTGTTCGCGGTGCTCGCCTCGCTGCTCTATGTAAAGACCGGCACTCTGCTGGCACCGATTCTGCTTCATATCTTCAACAACAGCCTTGCCGTTTATCAATACTTCGTCGACCCGACTTTCCCGGAATGGCTCACGGTGACAACTGTAAATGACCTGTATACGAAAACCGCCCCGAACCTTGCTGCGCTGTTTGTCACCCTGGGGCTGCTCTTTCTCATCATCAAATGGCTGGGGCGGGGCTTGGATAAAACAGAAAAAGTCTAATGGAATAAAAACACACCCGCAATCCGAAAATTGCGGGTGTGAGATTTATCTTTGCTGCCCAGGAAGCGGCCAATTTCAAAATTCAATTGTGCTCATATTCTTTCTGCTTGTAAGCCTCAACAAGAAAATCCAGACCCTTTTTAGAACGCCCGCCCCAAAGAAACGATGAAAACGAGTAATGAAAGATATCATAAGGTTAACATTCCTCCGCCTCCATCTGAATCGACCGCTCACTTCGACCCCGCACTCCATCTCATGCCCCATTTAAACGCCCGGTCCATTTCCTTATGGCCATTGAAGTATTCGACCACTTTTTTGACGCTCATCGTTTCGTCGTTGACGTTTTCCAGCAGCGCAATGGCGCACATCCTTTTACCTTTCCGGTGTTCGTCCAGGCGCACTTCGATGTCGGGGCCGCTTTGCTGCTTCAAGGTCACGATACCGTCGACCTCCGCCCAGTTCGCCGCACCTTCATAGATGAACGCATAAACGAGAATCCGCTTGAACTTCGTGATTTTATTGCCATTAATCCGGAGATTCTCGCCGCCTTTGACTGCACCGGTGCGGTCGTCATGGTCGAGTGCAATATAAGGTTCATAGGTCAGGTCGCCGAATGCATTGCCAAGTGCCTGCACCGCGCCTTTGTGGCCGTCTTTCAGTTCAAACAGGCAACCGAGATCCAGGTCGACGGAAGAGCTGGCATTCAGAACCGAGGCCAAAAAGCCTTTCGCCGTTTTCTGGTTCCAGTTCAGGTTCACCAGAATCTCCCCAAGCGGCGAATTCGTCTTGTTCAGATTGATCTTATCGCCCGTCTTCTTCAACTCGACTTTCGCCAGGTTAATCGAAGATGTTGCCGCCTGTTTCGGCGCTTCTGTTTTGGCTGGCGCTGGCGCTTTAATAAAGAAAGAAGGATCCGCCTGGAAGTTATGCGCTGCACATAATTCACGCAGCCCACCTTCGAAGATTTGTCCGACCGCTGAAAATTTCCATTCTCCGTTATGCAGATAGACTTCGCCGGCAATGATGCCGGTGCCGCCCAAAGCATCTTTCCCCAACTCGAACCGGTGCAGCTGCTGGCCGGTTGCAGCGTCGTCGATTTGTATGCAGGCGTTCACCGCTTGGCTGAAGTTCTGTTTTTTCGCATCGCTGTCATGGATATGGATGGCCAGCACAACTTTCTTAATGTCAGGGGGCATCTTTTTCAGATCGATGAGAATCTGTTCATTGTCGCCCGCGCCTTCGCCTGTCCGGTTGTCCGTTGATAATTGGACGGCCGCATCCGGGCTCGCCAAATTATTATAGAAAACGACATATTCTTTTCCTGCCACCTGCCCTGCCGCGTCCACCAGCAGCGCGACTGCGTCCAGGTCCATCGTTTGGGCGCTGCTGCCGGTATCCCATCCGAGCCCAGCGCTGATTTTCGCCAATGCCGGATTCGCTTTCGTCAAATCCACTTTTTGCCCTTTCACTAAAACTGCCATTGAGTTTCCTCCTTTTAATGAAAAATTCATTTCTTAAATTCACTATACTGCATCCGGAATTT
>NZ_JRGN01000160.1 GCF_000775575.1 Planococcus sp. CAU13 | reverse complement strand
GATGAGCCGACAAACCACTTGGATATCGACGCGAAAGCAGAATTGAAACGTGCGATGCAGGCTTATAAAGGAACGATTGTCCTTGTCAGCCACGAACCGGAATTCTACGAAGGGCTTGTCACAAAAGTCTGGAACGTTGAAGAATGGATTTCTGCCGGCCAGCAGCCGCAGATCAAATAATATGCAAAAAGGTCTCTTCCCGAACAATAGGGAGAGACCTTTTTTATTGTCCAGACTCCGGCGACCCAGCT
>NZ_JRGN01000282.1 GCF_000775575.1 Planococcus sp. CAU13 | reverse complement strand
GCCGCTTCGCCAAATCGTCTTATGCCTTTCGGAGGCCCGCAGGAAGCGGGTCAGTTAACCGTTGCGACAGGATGTCGCGTTCTTCGGTTAACTTCTGCTATTGGGTGCCGTCGCTTTTCGATTTAATATGTCGTCAGCTTAAATATCTTTTGAAAACCGTAAATCCCCCGCTGCCAGAAAGTGAACGTGTCCTGATAGGCATCCGCTTCCAGCGTATAAAGCGCGTCTTCGTTATTCCATAGGCGTTCAAAATAGTCGTCCATGTCACCGATAAGTTCACTGTCGTTCGGTGCGATGATGCGGATGTTGCTTTCCAGGTTGTAATTCTTGAATGCCCGCTCTGTGTAATTGGTCGAACCGCCTGAAATGTAGCTTTCCTCCGCTGTTTTAATCATGATTGATTTTGTGTGGAACTGACCGACGACTGCATTGTACCAGCGAACCTGGATTTTGCCGTCAGTTTCCTCCAGCATTTCGTGGACAGCCGGACGGTTCGGCAAGCCTGTTTTTTCCGTACCGAAGGCATTTTCGTTCGGATCGAGTACCAGTTTCACATCCACTCCCCGATTGGCCGCATCGGTCAGCGCCTCGACGACAGCACCTTCCGCTATATAAAACATAGCCAAATGGATGCTGTCGCCTTTTTTCGTTTTACTGATATCCGCCAACAGTGAATCAAGCACTTTCTTTTCTGTTACATATTGGACCTGGTATTCCCCTTCCTGTACCGGTGCATCCACTCGTGGAAATTCCGGTCCGCCGGAAAATAACGATACCGCTTCTTCCGATTCCAGGATATCGTTCAACACCGGACCGCTTACTTTAAAAGCCATATTGCCGTGCAGGCCGCTGGCATTATGGGGATTGGCTGAGCTGATGATTGCCTCTTTTTCTGTAATCACTGCTTTACGGTGATTCGCTTTTATGTTCATCATTTTCAAATACGAAGAAACAGACAGATCTGGAGCATCACTCGCCATGCCGTTCGGCAGCCAGCCTCGTCCTCCTGCATCAAACCATTGGAAAATCACACGGTACACCCCCGAATATAAAGGCGTCGAATCCCGCAATTTGTCCAGATCCGTCACAATCACTTTTATGCCTTCGTCCCTCATGGTGCCGAGCAGCTGGCTTTCATATGAGCCGTAACCGAAATTTAAAGGATCGGTTATGAAAAAAATCGGAAATTCCGGATCTTCCGCTTTTTTTGCCAACAGCTTATCAGTCAGCGTTTCCGCAACAGCGGGAAACGCTATTTCTTCATCTGTGTAATTATCGAATAAAAATAAATCAATGACGATGAATTCTTCCGCTTCCTCGATCATTTGATAAATTTCATCAAAAATCCTCAGCTCATGTTTCAAGTTCGTCCCTTTTTGGTTTTGGGCAAAAGACAGATCATAAATCATATCGACATTTTCCACCTGGTGCAATTCGCCGGCAAATTCGAGACCTTCAGGCAAGGGTTTAAAAGTGTGCCAGACAATAACACCGATATAAAGCATGGCAAGGACGCCAATAACTCCCATAATAATCCTTTTTTTCTTACTCCAATTATTTACTCTTTTTTTCATACAGAATACCCCCCCATCTGCCTTAATCTTACTGCAGATGAAGATTTATTTCTTAAAAAATTTCCCAGAAAAAAATTTTATTTAATTTATTTAAATGCCCACTTTTATGCATGAAAAAAGCACGCCGGAACTTCGGCATGCTTTCCATCGTTTTATATAGAAGAAAAGTTTTTATTCTCTTAAGCGAGCAATACATATTCCCGTGTCTGCAAGTCTTCCAGCAATAAGTCTTTCAAACGCTGTTTGCCGCGGAACAGGCGGGATTTGACTGTGCCGATCGAAACTTTCATCGCTTCCGCAATTTCGATCAATGACAGCTGATGGACATAGAAATAAACAATTGTCGTCCGGTAAATCGAATCGAGCTGCGAAATTTTATTTTGCAGCAATTCTGAGACATCCTGCTGCTCCAGCAACTCGGGCGCGCCGGCATTATCCGATGGGATCAGGTCAAGAATTGAAATATCCAGCCCTTCCGGCTGCTGCTGCACGTGTTTACTGCGGCGCACATTTTTGCGGTATCGGTCACGGAATGTGTTCATACAAATCGTTGTCAGCCACGCTTTTAAATGATCCACTTCCTGGATCGACGATTCATAGCGCACCACTTTCAGCCAAACTTCCTGCATCAGATCTTCAGCCTCCACCTTATTGCGCGTCAGTTTGAGGCATAAATGATAGATGTAGCGATTATACTCTGTATATAAACTTTCCATGAAAGATTCCTCCGTCCGGTTTTTACTCTTGTCCTTATTGTGCCGGAAAAGAACCTTTCACTCTATCGCTCCCGCTTTCATTTAGCTTACATTTGTGTAATGTGAAGAAAAGCGGCGGCACCCGCTAAGCTCTGACAGACAACAGACGGAATAGCGGAGCGGTCTGGACCGCAGAGCTGGCCTGGCTTATGCCCGAAGAGCCGGATCGCCGGAGTCTAGACACAGAAAAGCTATTTAAAACAAGAAAAAACCCGCCCACAGGCAGGTTTTACGCAAACACTTCTTCATCTTTTTTGGTTATCGTCAGACGCACGATCCGGTTGCGGTCCATTTCGTTCACTTCAACATGAAGATTTTCATACGTGAACTGTTCGCCTTCGTCCGGTACATGGCCAAGCTGCTGCATGACAAATCCGGCGATGGTGTCGTGGTCGTTCGGGACTTCGACTTCGAACATCTCATTAACGTCCTCAATTTCCAGACGCCCGTGGCATGACAGCTTATTATTGGTCATCTCAAAGACCAGTTCATCGTCTTCCTCGTCCGTCTCGTCTTCGATATCCTGCCCGATCATTTCTTCAATGATGTCTTCGTGCGTCACAATTCCAAGAGTTCCGCCGTATTCATCCAAAATGACAGCCATATGTTTTTTCTTCGCCATCATCATTTTAAAGACTTTTTCCACGCTGACAGACTGGACGACAAATAAAGGATTATCATCCATCAGTTCCTGCAGCGTTAAATTCGGGTTCATTGACCATTCGATCAATTTTTTCGAATAAAACAATCCAACCACATTATCCATGCTTTCTTCATACACCGGGTAACGCGTGTATGAAGAGTCCAGGATCAAGTCACGCACTTCCTCATAAGTGGAGTCGACGGAAATTCCGACAACGTCCGTACGGTGTGTCGACATGACATCCGAGACATCCTTATGCGGGAAATCAAGGACGCCTTTAATACGCACCGATTCACCTTCTTCAAATGTGCCTTCAGTCGAAGCGATATCAACCATTGTCCGCAATTCTTCCTTTGTCATCGTCGCTTCTTTGACGCTGCCTTTGGAAATGATGCGGATGAAAATATTGGTGAACTGGGCAAGCAGCCACGTAAGCGGCTTAAGCACAAAGACAAGCACCCTGATGACAGGTGCTACAATATAAGCGATTTTATCCGCAAAAGTTGCTGCAATGGTTTTCGGCAGAACTTCACCGAATATAATCAAAACAATCGTCAAAATGGCCGTAGCAAGACCGACTTCCCAGCCTCTGTCAATGGCGATCATCGTGACGAGGGTCGGAAGCATGATGTTGGCAATATTATTTCCGATTAATATGGTAGTGATCATCCGGTCCGGCTTCGCAATCAACTTTTGCAGGTTCTGTGACTTTACATCGCCCTGCTCTGCGCGAAGATGGACCTTCATCCTGTTAACCGCCGTCAATGCCGTTTCGCTTCCCGATAAGAAGAACGACATCATCAAAAATAATGCTAACGCTATAAACAAATTTGTTTCCTCCAGTGTCTGAAACACAAAATTTTTACGAGCTATTTCCGTACTGATAATTATATCACAGCGAATTTCCATCTGTCGAAAAGCTGAACTTGCTTATGGTATACTTTTTTTATTGCCAAAAAATTATGGAAAAGAGGTTTTACAGGATGGATGCAAAACAAATCGACCGTTATTTTCAGGACCGGCGCGGAGACCATTTGGAAGAGTTGAATTCTTTCCTCCGCATCCCGTCCGTCAGTTCATTATCGGAACATAAAAAAGACATGCAGACAGCAGCTGAATGGCTGGTAAAAGCTTTCGAAAAAGCTGGCCTTGAGAACGTAAAAATCGATGAAACCGGAGGCCATCCGCTCGTTTATGCAGACTGGCTCCATGCCCCGGGCAAACCGACAGTGCTCGTCTATGGACATTACGACGTCCAGCCGGTCGACCCGCTGCACCTTTGGGAGACGCCGCCTTTCGATCCGCATGTCCGCGACAATAAATTATATGCACGCGGAGCAAGCGATGATAAAGGCCAGACGTTCATGCATATCAAAGCAGCAGAAGCTTTATTGCAGCTGAACGGCGAATTGCCGGTCAATATGAAGTTCATCATTGAAGGAGAAGAAGAAATCGGCAGCCCGAGCCTGCCCGCTTATGTCGAGAAAAACAAAGAAGCATTGGCGGCAGATTTGATCGTCATTTCCGATACAGGCATGCAGGGACCGGGACGTCCGGCAGTATGCTACGGATTGCGCGGCCTTGCGGGCATTCAGATCGATGTGAAAGGACCGAAAGGAGATCTCCATTCCGGCCTTTACGGCGGCGCAGTGCAGAATCCGCTGCATGCGATCGTTCAAATTCTGGAGAGCTTCCGCGACAAAGAAGGCGTCATTCAAGTGGAAGGGTTCTACGATGACGTTCTTCCGGTTTCCGACGAAGAACGCGCCGAATTCGCGTCACTCCAATTCGATCTGGAAAATGAAAAGAAAGACCTCGGCATCACTGAAGATTTTGGTGAACAGGGCTACTCGTTTGTGGAACGCACCTGGATCCGCCCGACACTAGAAATCAACGGCATCACCGGAGGCTTCTCCGGCGAGGGCATCAAGACCGTCCTGCCGGCAGAAGCGAGCAGCAAAATTACGTGCCGTCTTGTGCCTGACCAAGACCCGGATGATATCGTCGCGAAATTGAAAGCACACGTCGAAGCCCATAAACCCGCCGGTGTGACAGTTGAGATCACTGAATTCGATAAAGGCAAACCATTCCTGACACCATTCGATCACCCGGCAATTCAGGCAGCCGGCCGTTCATACGAAAAAGTTTACGGGGTACCGACTGCTTTCACACGGATGGGCGGCTCCATTCCGATCGTTGCCGCATTCGATGAAATCCTGGAACTGCCGGTCGTCCTGATGGGATTCGGCCTGGCGTCTGAAAACTTCCATGCGCCAAATGAGCATTTCCATCTTGAAAACTTTGATAAAGGATTACGTGTCATCTGCGATTACCTTTTTGAGGCCGCAGCTTTAAAATAACACCCCATTTCCTAGCCTTCCCGCTTCCGACAGCGGGAAGGTTTTTTCATGCTTCTATTTCCTTATACTGCAAAAACTGCTTTACTTAGACTAGAGACATGAGCATCGGGGGACAGAACATGTGGATTTATTTTATAATTTCTTATCTGGTCGGGACTCTTTTGACCGCCTGGCTTGTCGGTAAATGGAAAGGCGTCGATCTCTCCAAAGAACGCAGCGGCAATCTGGGGGCGCGCAATGCAGGGGCCGTAATCGGAAAGCGTGCGTTTCTGCTCACCTTCCTGGGAGACGCCGGCAAAGGTGCAGCGCTGGTTTTCGCCGGATTTTATTTTGATTTCCCCTTGTGGGCGATTGCCGTCTCCGGATTATTGGCAGTGATCGGTCATATTTTTCCTTTCTGGCTGCGCGGCCGCGGAGGAAAAGGAATTGCCGTTTTTATCGGGGTCACCTTTTTCCTGACACCTGAGCTTTTTCTTGCGATGTTTGTCATGTTCATCGCTTTTTATCCATTTTTCAAAAGTGCCACTTTATGTATGCTGAGCGCCTTTACCGCTTTTATCGTCATGGCTTTTGTCCTGCAGGTCATCCCGGTCGTATGGCCACTTGTGCTGGCAATTATTATTATTGTCATTAAACACCGCTTCGATATTGAAGAGTCCTATCAGAAGCGATTCGGCGGCATTTAACGCCTAAAGGATAGGAAGCGGCAGATTTTATCCCGATGCCCTATCCTGTAAATATTATTCGTGGTATAGTTTTATTATTCAAAAAATTATAAAGATGGGATGTTGGATGATGAAAAAACCGATTGCGTGGGTAATTGATACCACAGGATTTGTAACTGAAGAAATGAAAGCGCATCCAGATGTCTATGTTGTCCCGCTGAATATCCATTTCGGCAATGAAGAATTTGTCGATGGTGTTGACCTGACACAGGCACAGCTTTACGAACGCATCAAAGCAGCGCCTGAATTCCCAAAAACTTCTCAGCCGTCTGCCGGTAAATTTGCCGAGCTGTATGACAAGTTGAAAGAAGAATACGAATGCGCCATCGCGGTGCACGCTTCAGCCAAGTTGAGCGGCACAATCGCTTCATCAACTGCCGGCGCAGACATGTCGGGCTTTAAAGTCTACGCCGTCGATTCCTATGCCTTGTCCTATGGGCTGACAGGCCTGATGGAGCGCGGCATGGAACTTGAAAAAGAAGGGCTGAGTGCTGAAGAGATTGTCCAGAAGCTCGAAAAAGAAACCGTAAACTTCCGAAATTATATTCTGATCGGCAATCTTACCCAATTGTACAAGGGCGGCCGAATGAGCGGCGCACAATACTATATCGGCAGCCTCCTGCAGGTCAAACCGATTGTCCAGCTGACTCCTGAAGGCGAATTAAAGCCGATTGATAAAGTCCGTTCCCATAAGAAAGCAGTAAAATATCTAATCGATCATGCAGTCAAGGACCATCAGGAATTGGGCGTGGTACATTTCCAGATCATGCACGGAAATTCACACGAAGAAGCGGAAAGCTTGAAACGCGAAGTGTTAAAAGTGATTCCGGACGCACAAATACTTACCGGTGATCTAAGTTCATCCCTCGCAGTCCATGCCGGCGAAGGCACTCTAGCGCTGATGTGGAGAAAAAGCCCGCAATAACACAAGGAATTTGCGGTTTCCAAAAGAGATATCCCCCGTTTCTTCTGCTACAATGAAAGCAGAATGACGGCGAGGTGGAAGTTATGCAGCATGTTGAACGTGAAATCTACACAACCGTGGAGCTTTGTGATGCAAAAGGTCAGTTGAATCCTGAAGCCATTGGTTTTGCACGTCGGCCGCTTATCGTCAGCAATCTGAAAGGTAATTTCATGCGCAAGAAAAAATGGAACTACTGGTGTGTTTTCGGGGAAGAAATCATGTTCTCCGCCACTGTCAGCCATTTGGATTACGCCACGGTGTGCTTTGTTTATTTCCTTAATTATGAAACCCAGCGCTTCTATGAAAAAACGGTTGTCATGCCCTTTTCAAGAAAACGCATCATCGGTGATGAATCTATGGAAACGTGCACATTCAATCATCCCGAAATGGATATAGAATTCCTGCATGACGGAGAATCGACACAGATCAGCGTTCAAGTGGATGATTTCGACGGTGAAAAACTGAGTGCGGCATTGGATATCCGCCATCCGCAAAATCACGATTCACTGAATGTGGTCATTCCGCGCAACAGGCATATTTTTCAATTTACAGGAAAGCATTTATGCCTGCCGGCAGCCGGAACTGTAAAAGTCGGCACGCAGCAATACACGTTCGAGCCGGTTGAAAGTTATGCCGTTCTGGATACAGGGCGGGGTGTCTGGCCAAGGGAATCTTCCTGGAACTGGGCAATGGCGTCACAGCGCTCACTCGGCAAAACAATAGGCCTGAATTTTGGCGGCAAGTGGACCGACGGCACCGGCATGACGGAAAACGCCTTTTTTGTAAACGGCAAAATGGTTAAAATCCATGAAGATGTGCTGTTTCACTACGACAATCAAAATTATAAAGAACCATGGCGGATCTCCACTAAATTCTCCGATGACGTAAGACTTGAATTCACCCCTTTTTTCGAGCGGGTGTCCAAAAGCGATATGAAGCTGGTAAAATCGGAAGTGCACCAGCTTTTCGGTTATTATGATGGATATGTGCGTTATGAAGACGGCAAAAAACTGAGAATCTCTCAACTGCTTGGCTCTATTGAAGAGCATTATGCAAAATGGTAAGAAGAAAAGCGACAACGCCCGTTTAGCTCTG
>NZ_JRGN01000238.1 GCF_000775575.1 Planococcus sp. CAU13 | reverse complement strand
TTTGGGGTGCGGTTGGAAGATCATACGGGTTATTTTCAGGTGAAGTTTACTGTTATTATAAGTAGTAAATATATATGTATAATTTTTCCACCGAGTTGTTGCGATTTTCGAGAGTTTAGTTGCTTTCTTAAACCATTTAGTTGCGGTTACACTAAAATCCACCCACAAAAATAGGAGCCCTCCGACCGGAGGGCTCCATCCATCTTGCACTTGAATTTGAACTTAACTTTGAAATCAAATCCAACTATTTCAATTTAAACTTACTCTATCACTTCATAAAAATTTATTCCCCGTTCAATTCTTTCCGTCTGAACTTCGCTGTCACTTCATAAACAATCGGCACGATGACCAATGTCAATAAAGTGGAGCTGATGAGTCCGCCGATAACTGTGATGCCGAGTGCCTGTGAAATCAGTCCGCCGCCATCGCCTTCTGCACCTATGGCAAGAGGGATGAGTGCGCCGATAGTGGCGAGGGCAGTCATCAGGATTGGACGGAGACGTGTCACGCCGCCTTCAAGAAGGGCTTCGCGCGTGGAAAGACCCGCTTTTTCACTGTGAATGACCCGGTCGATCAATACAATGGCATTCGTGACTACGATACCGATCAGCATGAGTACACCGATCAATGCGTTGACACTTAAAGCTTCACCAGTTATCCAAAGCGCCACGAGCACGCCGATTACAGTGAACGGCAGGGAGAACAGGATGGCAAATGGTGCAAGTGCTCCGCCAAATGTTACGACCAATACGAAGTATACAATGGCAATGGCTGCAAGCATTGCCATGCCAAGCTGTGTGAATGATTCATTGATCTGTTCCGTGATTCCGCCGTGGTCAGTTGTAATACCGGCTGGCAGTTCAAGTTCTGTAATTTGTACGTCAATGTCAGCTGTGATTTCAGCTGCGTTATTGCCGAGCACTTCTGCAGTAAGAGAAGCGTATATCTGGCCGTCGCGGCGGTTGATCGTATCAGGGGATTTTCCTTCTTCGACTTCCATCACATCGCCAATCGTAACTGTAGTCCCCAGTGCAGTTGGAATTTCAACGCTTGTCACGTCCTCGATGCCCGCGTACTCAGTTTCTTCCGTTTCAATATAAACGTTAATTTCTTTATCTTCATGCTGTACTGTCGTCAAGACTGGAGCTTCACCTGCATCGCTTAATGCCATGCCGATCTGTGCAGCAGTCAAGCCGTTTTCACTTAAAGCCTGCTGGTTCGCAACTAATGTAAATTGATCATAAGCTTCCGTCAGGCTCGAATCTGTATTTTCAAGGCCTTCATGCTCTTCCATGAGGGGCTGGATCTGATCCATCGCTGCCTGGATTTCTTCCAGATTGTCGCCGTAAATGAATAATTCAATTCCGCTTGCGCCCATCGCAGCAAAATCCAAACTGCTCCATTCGCCTGCTTCAGTCGAAGCATTCAAGTCTTCAATCAATTTCGTGCTTTCATCGCTGAAGTTTTCAAAATCAGAGCCATATTCAATATAGAACAATGCGGAATTGTCTCCGCCTCCACCCATCGCTGTCATCGGATTGCCTCCGCCAAGCGAGTACTGGTACGATGTGACGCCTTCGCGATCGGCAATTGCAATTTCAGCATCAAGCGCGATCGCTTCGACGTCTTCACGCGTCTGGCCTGGCTCCGGGCTGTATGTGGCCATGACCATTTTTTGTTCCTGTTCCGGCAGGAAAGTGACGCCGATTACCGGCAGGATGAATAAACTCGCGGCAAGAAGAACAGTTGCTCCGCCGAATGTAATGATTTTGTGGTTCAGTGACCATTCGAGGATGCGTTTGTAACTGGCTGCCATTTTGCCGGGTTTATGCTCTTTTTTGACGCCTTTAGCGGCACCCGGTTTCAGCAATTGCTTGCGGTACATCAAATGCGCCATCATCGGCACGATGGTAACTGCCACAACCAATGAAGCAGACAGTGCGAATACCATTGCAAGTGCGAACGGCAGGAATAATTCACCGATCTGCCCGCTGACTAGAGCCAGTGGCAGGAACACGGCAATCGTTACAACAGTCGATGAGAAAATTGGAAGGAACATTTCATTCGTTGCTTCGCGCACCAACTCTTTGCCGCGCAATTTTTCACCCGGTAAGCTCATGCGGCGGTAAATGTTTTCGATGACAACGATCGAGTCATCGATGACCCGACCGATTGCGACCGTCAATGCGCCGAGCGTCATGATATTCAAGGTGATGTCCATTTGATTCAACAGGAATATCGCCATCAATAAAGATAAAGGAATCGAGATGATGGAAATCAGTGTCGTTTTAAAGCTGCGCAGGAACAGCAGAATAATGGCCACTGCGAACAGGATTCCAAACATGGCCTTGCTGAGCATCGTTTCGACGGACTGCTCAATCGGTTCAGCCTGGTCAAAAGTAGTAGCCACAGTCAAGCCGTATTCTTCTTCGACTTCAGCAACGATATCTTTTACGCTGTTTGCAACTTCAACTGTGTTGGCATCCGGTGCTTTAACAATGGAAACCCCAATCGATTCTTCTCCGTTTGTACGGGAGATTGATTCGGCTTCGCTCACTACTTCAATTTCAGCCAATTCACTTAATGCAATTGTCGGAATGCCGGCAGCTGCCGGCGTTTGCGGTGCAGACGGTGTTCCGGCAGGTGCTTCAGCCGGCGGAGCCTCAGGAGTCTGTCCAGGAGCAGGGGCTACCGGCATTTCACCAGGTGCCCCTGCTCCTGGAACCTGCTGCGGAATTGCTGGTATCTGCAGATTACGCAGATCATCGACAGTCGTGATGTTGCCGTCGATTACAAGGTTTTTAACTTCTCCGCCGAATTCAGTCAGTCCAAGCGGGAATGTCAGATTTGATCCCTGTATCAGTTGCTGGATCGTCTCCTCATTCAAACCGAACTGAGCCAATGCTGCTTCATCAAACGTCATGCTGACTTTTTGCATGCGCTGACCGGAAACCTGTGCGTCCGATAATCCTTCAACTCCTTCAAGCAAAGGCAGGACATTGTTTTCCACAGTTGCAGTCAATTCTTCCAGCGAACTTCCTGAACTGCTGATGCTGAGCGCCAAAATAGGGAAAGCATCAATACTCAGACGTGAAACTTGCGGTTCATTTGCTGCATCCGGAATTGAAATCTGCGATAAGGCATCTTCCAGTTCGCGGACGGCTTCATCCATGTCCACTTCAAAAGCGTATTGGACTTGAATAGTCGAGGCATTGGCCATCGAAGATGACGTTGTCAGCTCCACGCCATTCATATTCTGGATGCGCTGTTCAAAAGGAACAGTTATTTCTTCCATCACTTCATCCGGTGCAGCCCCCGGATAGACGGTCACAACGGTGACAGCCGGTAAAGTGATGCTTGGAATAGACTCCTGTTTCATTGTCAGCCCCGCGTAAAGGCCAGCCACAACGACCATGATCGTCAAAATCCAGATGGCGAATTTATTGTTCAATGAAAAATCGATAATCTTCTTCAACCTTGACACTCCTCAGTGATGATTCTTCAACAGAAGAACTTCTTTTTCAATTTGTTTTTCCTGCATCAAATAATTGGCCAGCACTTCGATAAGGAAGTCGCGTGGTTCATCCTGCTGCAGTTCCTGTCGCAATAAATCCAGCGAGGACAGCAATTGGGCGGTGTTTTTCGAATACAGCTTAATTTTTGTTTCAATATCGGCAAATAAGCTGTCGAGCGAAAAATCATCTTCATCTTTTTCTGTAATGACAGCTTCCATCGATGGAAGCTGCAGCACAATCGCTTCTACGGAAGAGGCGATGAACCGGCTCAATTTATCGATCGATAATTGACGGTTTTCAAGAATGATGGTGATCATGTATTCCTTCAAAACGCCTTCGACAACAATCGTCATATCCTCTAAAAATGGCTCAATTTCCACGCCGAAAGCTTCCAGCAGCATATCTTTATGGAATTTTGAAGAAGAACTCCGCATATCTTGCATCAACGAAGTAAGCTGCTCATTGTCTTCTGTAGGCATATCCTTGAATACCATGATGAAAAAATCCCGGTCAGCAAGAATGCTTTCAAGTTCAAAAGCCAATTTCTTCGCAAAAGCTTCCTTGGGTGTGAGGCCAGCGGAAATCTCCAGGCGGTTCAGGCCATGCAGAGTTTCAGCCTGGTACCGTTTCAGGATGCCGACCAATAAGCTTTCCTTGGAATCGTAATGCTTATAGAACGCGCCTTTCGATATATCCACAGCATTGGCGATTTCCTGGACCGAAGTCTGATGGAAACCTTTTATAGAAAAGAGGTGTACTGCAGCATTCATCAATTCCTGTTTTTTATCCATGGATTTCCTCCTTGTAACTCATTAGTCACAAAAAGTGACTGATTGGTCATTAGTAAAATCATAGAGTTTTTAAATGTCAAAGTCAATTTGATCCGTCTGGTATTTTATGTAGATTTTGTGACTGTTTGATCGTCACTGCTGTTCCGTAAATTACAAAAAAAATTAAACACTGCCGTCGGCATAAGAACCGGAATATAGATAAAAAGAGCCGAAACTCAACATGCTGATTGAGTTTCGGCTCTTTTAATTGTTTCCTGCTCTTAATATTTCCCAGGAAATACCTAGTTCTTCTGCCTGGCCTTCACGGTTGTGTAGAAATACAGCATTTCCGACATGCGCATCTTTTGTTTTTTCAGGATGTTTATCGACACATTGACGTCGATATGCACATCCCACCGGTCGTAATGGACGCGGGTACGGTTTGGTCCCAATGATTCAAAGCGGTTGTCATGGTTGAGGATCCATACACAGTCCGGATTGGAAGGTGAATGTGTGGGATAGCCAGACAAACCTTCCCAGATGAATAATGTGGTTTTCTTGAAATGCTTCAGGTTATGCCGGTTTGCTTTGATCCTGCCTTCGTAAGTTGAGGCAGACAGCATGCATGCTTTATCGATCAGCGACAAAACGGAGTCACGTGAATAATACACGCCATGCTTCGTTACAATTTTTGATTTCTTTTCAGTTTCAAAAGCGGATAGAACGAATAACACGGATTGATCGATAAAATGTTCATCTTGTCTCTCCACCAACTTACACCTCTTTCTGGTTACATGAAAATTTTACCATTCATCCGATATGCAGGCAATAGCCATTATCAGAAAATAATATGTTTTTAGTTTTTTCATTTTTTCTGCCGAAAAGTTCCCGTCAGCCGTACTAAAAGTTTGTCTGCCGGTAACTGTCTGTACGTCAGCTGGCTTACAACCTCGCCTTCTTCTATTCTGAGCTTACCCGGGAATAAACGAACGTTCAGAAGGAATAAAACATGGCAGATTTTATTGGAACAAAAGGTTTTGAGGAAGTTGATGCGCAATATGCGCCGATGATTTCAGCGCTGATCAGGAAGATGCATATTTACCGTGACCATGAGAATTATCGCCAGATAGGAAAAGTTGCGCTTTGGCAGGCATGGATCCGATTTGACGGGGATAAAGGGGATTTTACGCCTTTTGCCTTCAGGACTATACATGGTGCGATGCTCGATGAATTGATACGGGAAGGAAGATACTCCAGGATTTTTCTTCTCAGTGAAGGAAAACATTTTGAGGAACTGGAAATGCCGCTTGAGGAGAATGAGCTGCCAGAATGGATCGGATCCATCCCTTTAAATGGGAAGGAACGCAGATTGCTGCATGAATTATTTGTTGAAGATAAAGCCGTCAGACAGCTTGCGGAGCTGTACGGAGTCTCAGTCGCAGGAATGAAAAAAAGAAAGGCGCGCCTGCTGGAAAAGATCAGAGAAGGCGCGCCTTTCGGGAATCGGAAAAGATAATATTATTTTTTCGCCTTTTCATTCAACAGCTTCAGGAAAGGCAGCACCGACTGCTCTTTCAATTTGGCTTCGAACATGATATCAGCATCTGTGCCGCCAAGCAGCAGGAGCAGCTGTTCGAAATCAGCTTCCGACACCAGTTCATGATGGCGAAGATCCGTAAAACCTTCCTTGCCTGTGCTGATGTGGATTTTCGGTGTGCCGTATCCTTCCCAGGTTGCGAGAATTTCGGCGAAGTCGACAGAAGTCCCGTCATTATTGCAATTATGATGGTGGATATCAAAACAGATAGGGACGCCGCAGAGTTTATGGACATCCAGGACATCACGTATTGTAAAAGTTTTATCATCATTTTCAAGGCGGATCCGCCTGCGGATCGCTTCCGGCAATGTCAGATACGTGTCGGCAAATTGCTGTTTAGCTTTTTCTTTATCACCATAAGCTCCGCCGGTATGGATGATGATATCATTGCCGCCAAGGAGCGATATCAGTTTTTCATGGTAATCAAGGTCCTGTATCGATTTCTCGACAACTTCAGGTTTAGGCGAATTCAATACGGTATATTGGCCAGGGTGGACGGAAACCCTCATCTGATGTGTTTCCACGATATCACGGATCTGCCCGGCAATAAAAAGAAAATCGGGATCTTCCCACCAGATCCAGTCATTTATGGGATGTGTCGAAAGTGGGACAATTGAACTCGATGCGCGGTAAAAATAAATATCGTTCGCCAGATTCCAATTGATGATATCCAATGTCGTCTGCATATTTTTCAGGGCCAGTTCTTTGATCTTGCCTGTGCCTTCGGCTTCGGCAGTAGCAACACGCAGCGTACGGAACACACTCTTCAATTCTGTATTCATGCATGCATATCCAAGTCTCATCAGCTTCAACTCCTTAAAATAGCTATACCCGAAACTTTGTTACATTATCCCCGCGCAAGGGTATAATTACAGATAGATAAGAAGATGGAGGGATAGCGATGAGGGCAGAAATCACGCAGCTGGACAGAGGCTATAAAGCGGTTTTCGTTCGGCAGCCGGCTCACGGAACCAAAGAAGTATGGAGTATGCTTACCGACAACGATAAATTAGCCGGGTGGTTTGATGAATTGCGTATGGATGAGGCGCGCAAAGGAGGCCATCTCATTTTTGATATGGGTGATGGAAATAAGGAACAGCTGGTCATCACCGATTATGAAGAAGGCCGAGTGCTCGCTTTTGAATGGTGGGATGATCATATCCGTTTTGAAGTGGAAGAGGCAGGTGATGGCAACAGCACATTGCGCCTGGTTGAAACAATTGAGCGCATCACACCGCAGACCGCGAAGGATCTCGCGGGCTGGCATGTCTGCCTCGCTGTGATTGATGCCATTTTAAACGGGGATAATATCAACCGCGATCAGGAATGGCAGCACTGGCATGAAGAATACAAACGACTGCTCGACAGCATGACAGTGGAATTTGAATAAAGTTCATAATAAAAATCCGGCCCTCTGCAGAAAAGGGCCGGATTTTATTTTGTTGAACAGGTTTTTAACTGTTCTTTGCCTAAAAGCGGAAAATGTTCTGTAATGAGAACTCGCCCTTTTCATAGGTTCGCTCCGCGAAAGTAATATTATTTTCATAATCCACCAGCAGGACCGTCGCCGACCTGGTTCCGTAATCCGGCGTTTTAATGAATATCGGGGACAGGATCCGTTCGAATTCCAACCCAACGCCCGTCACTGGAAGATGCGGATCGGCAGCCTGTTCCGCGTCCAGCAGCAGCTCAAATAAATCGTCTGGATCTGCTTCGGGTGTATTGTCCAAATAGCTTTCCAGGCGGGACTTGCCTTTAACGACTTTTGGCCAGGGAGTGTTCAGGAAATGATTGCTCAAGCCGTGGATTCCGGGACTGACATCAACGATTTCCTGCTGGAGATTATTGTAGTAAAATAGCTTTTCTGTATCACCAAGCAGCACATTGAAACCAGTATAGGCATCGGGCTCGAGAGCTTTCAGAAAGTTTTCAGGGTTTGAATCGGAAGCCAGATAATCCCGGACCAATGCACCGCGGGAAATCTTTCCGGTTTCCGGCAGAGACGGATCACGGAAATTGGTCAGGGCTGCAAAGCGTCCGGACTTTGTGACGCCGAGCCATGTCCCCATCTGCGACAGGTCACGCCCGGCAAGAATTTCAGGATGATCTTCCCAGAAATGAGCCTGGAGAGCCGGCCGCCCGTAAAATTCATCGCGATTTGCAGCGACCACTAATTTATAGTGAGGATGTTGTCTGTATTGAAAATTAATCAGGCACATTGCGGCACCCTCCTTTTTGTCTATATTATATAGAAGAGTTTCAAAGCAAGAAAGGTATAGAAACTGACTTTTCATAATAGTTCATTGTAACCGTTTAATTTCTTTATTTTAGGTATATAATTACTATTCACGGTATATTTTACTGTTTTCCTATAAGGGAAAATTTGTTGGATAAGAATTCATGCCAGGGATATGGGAGAGTGCGAAAGTGAAGAAAGAAACGCCGGCAACAGGCACAGGCATTGGCACCATTAAAGCAGAGAGCGTGCTGGAAACCATGACAGACGGTTTTTATTTACTGAACAATCGATTGGAATTCAATTATATAAATGAAGTGGCGTGCCGGCTGATTGGCAGGGAGCCGGAAGAAGTCCTGGGCAGGTATATTCTCGATATTTTTCCGGGTTTTGAAGAAAGTGAAATTGCACAGCGCATAAAGCTGGCCAGACAAACCAACGAAAAAATAGAATTTGAAAACCATTTTGCCGATTACGGCGGGTGGTTTCATATTAAGCTTGTTCCGGTAGAAAATAGAGGATTGGCGATTTACTGGCAGAATATTGATCAGCAGAAGAAGCTTAAGGAAAAGCTGACGGATTTTGCTTATTTTGATTTTTTGACAGGGTTGCCCAACCGGAGGAAAATGACGGAAATCGCTCTTTCGCTTAAAGAGAAAGGAAAAAAATTTTCCTTTTTTTACCTCAATCTCGACAACCTGAAGTTCATCAATGCACTTTATAATTACTCTTCAGGCGATAAAGTGATTGTGAGTGTTGCGGAAAGGCTTCGGACATTGACTGATAAACGCTGTCATGTGGGCCGGCTTGAAGGAGATGAATTTATCATAATCCTGGAATCCGCGCCTCGTGAACGATTGGAAAAGATGGCAGAAAAACTTTTGGACCTCTTTAAGGACCCTTTTCCGCTTGCTGATTTTCAGTCAGCCTATGTTACCGCGAGCATCGGAATTGCCTGCATTCCGTTTGATACGAAAAGGTTGAGGGATCTTGTTCCTTATGCTGAAACTGCCATGTATGAAGCGAAAAAAATCAAGGGGTCGTCGTATGCATTTTATCGGCCAGCCATGACGGCCGAGCGCGAACGGCGGGTGTTGATTGAAAAAAGCCTGATGGAATGCCTGGAAAATTCAGGATTCTATTTTACTGTTCAGCCTCAAATTGCAGACGAAGGCATTAATCTTTCCGGAATCGAAGTTCTTGCCAGATGGAAACACCCGGTGCTGGGGGAACTGTCGCCGCTTGAATTTATCGAAGTGGCTGAGCAATCGGGCACGATTGCCCATTTGACAACTCATTTATTGCACGGAGTATTGCAAGTAATTAAAGACTGGGAAAAACGTTATGGCTGGAACATCAAAACGGCGATTAATATGACACCTTCACTGCTGGCAAATCCTGTTTTCTTCGATGAATTCTTCCGGCTGCTGGAGCATTACGATGTCTGTCCGGCGCTGCTGGAAGTAGAGCTGACTGAACATGCGGAAATGGCTTATTCGGAAACGACGATGAGGAACCTTGAAATGTGCCGGGAGAAAGGAATTTCCATTGCCATCGATGATTTTGGCACTGGATTTTCAATGATTTCATACCTGACCCAGTTTCCCATCAATAAAATAAAAATCGACCGCTATTTCATCCGGAAGATAGGTGAAGATGTGAAATCGGAAGCTGTGTTGAAATCGCTGATCCACCTGGCCCGAAGTATAGAATGTGAGCTGTTGGCAGAAGGGGTAGAAAGACCCGAAGAAATTTTATTTCTAAAAGAAAATTCCTGTACAAATTTCCAGGGCTATTATTATGATAAACCCTTAAAGCTGAAGGACTTTGAAGAAAAATATCTGATGAAAAACATAATTTCCATTCTATAAGTAGTTTAAGAATTAATGGGACTAATGGTTTATTTTAAATTACAATCTGTTAAACTGGAATATAGCAGAGCAGCAGATTCAGAGAATTTACGAACAGGGGTATGGGGGGCAGTTATATGATACAGGGGATTGCAACATTATCTTTGGAGAAAGCTTTAATAGACGGAATCCAGGAAATGATTTTTATTGTCCGTGTGGAAAAAGAAGGGATGTATTATGAATTCATGAATCAGTCGGCTATGGCCCACACTGATTTGGATTTATCTGCTATAGGAAAAACGTTTCATGACATGCAATCCAAAGAGATGGCGGACATGATGAGTCTGCAATATTCCAGAGTAGTGGACAGCGGCAGCCAAATCATTTATGAAGACAGCTACGTCGATCCTGAGGGGGAATTGCGATTTTCAAAAACATGCCTGGCCCCAATGTTCGACGGCAAAGGCAAGCTTACCCATATCGTCAGTATGGTTCAGGATATCACCAATGAAGTCGTGGCCAAGCAGGACAGCATGGAAGCATGGAAAAGCCTTGAAGAGAGCCGCTCCTTGTACCATTCGCTATTTGAGCATAATGGGGATGCGATTTTCACACTGGATCTGAAAGGCAATATAAGTGGGGCAAATCCCATCGGACAAATGCTCAGCGGACATACTATGGAAGATTTGATTGGCCGGCGTGTGGTTGATTTCGTTGTGCCTGAAGACCGCTGGAGAACGATGAAAAATTTTCGGAAAGCAAAAAAAGGAATCTTTACGAACTTCCGCATCACCATTACCCAAAAGAATCAGGAGCGTCTTGGAGCCCTGGTTAAATTCATCCCCATTAAAATCCAGGAAGTGACAACCGGTTTTTACGTCCTCCTGAAAGATATGCGGGAATTGGATCAGATGGTTGATCTGTACATGGAAAGCGAAAAGAACTTCCGGGTTATTGCGGAGAATGCCAATGATGTAATCATCCTGATCAATCACCTTAAAGATTATCTGTATATTTCACCTTCGCTTGAAGATGTATTCGGATTTTCTCCTGATGAGTATAAAACGACGGACGCCTTTTACAATATTCACCCGGAAGATATCGGGCAATTATACGGTACATTGAGCGCATCCATAAAAAGCGGCGAAGTCTGCAAGATCCGGGTTCGTGTGGGCCATAAGAATGGTGACTGGATCTGGTCCGAGCTGAACGGCACCCCTGTTTTTGATGATAATGGCAACTACAGCCACATGGTCATGATTGTACGGGATATATCAATCCAGAAAGATTACGAAACCAAACTGGAATTTTATGCTTATCATGATCCTTTGACAGGATTGCCGAACCGCCGTTATTTTCAGGAATCATTGGAAAAAGCTTTGGCCGGCTACCAGACGAAAGGCGAAAATTTTGCGGTGTTCCTTCTCGATATTGATAAATTCAAAGGGATCAATGATAAATGGGGACATGAAATCGGCGATGCTGTAATCCGTGAATTCGGTAAACGATTGAAAGCAGGTATTTATAAAGAAGATCTCGCCGCCCGTCTCGGGGGAGATGAATTCATCATTCTCCTGCCAGGCGTCGATTCTGAAAAATCCGCCACACTTGTCATGAATAAAATCCGGGAAGCTATGATGCAGCCATGGGAGCTCGAAGGAATCACGCTATCGGTTTCCACCAGCATCGGCATGACGCTGCCGGATAAAAATTCAACCATATCGTCCATCCTGAAAGACGCGGACAAGGCGATGTATGCAGAGAAGAACCTGAAACAGAATAAGTCCCATCAAGACCGTCTCTGAGGCATGCCGCCTTGGGACGGTCTTTCTGTTTAATTAAGACAAATATAGGTATAAAAGAATATTTGAATATTCAGAATTAAATTTATTCACATTTAATAAGCTTAATGATATGATATGCAATAGCGAGAGTCCTGCTAAATAACCATTATATGTAACAATTAATTTATAATAATCCCATATTGTAAGCAGAAAAGCACGTTATATTTGAATTTGGATACCACATTTACCATAAAAATATAATAATAACATTAATTATTTGAATTTTTAGATAAATGAGGTGTATATTGGATGGGCAAGTTCTACATAAAGAATATCTTAATCATAAGAATTTTCTCGGTGCTGCTGTTAGTGCTGCTGCTGGAGGTGCCGGAAAAAGAAGAGGCGCCGCTTGCCATTCATAACGGCGCAGTTGAGCTGAAGGAATCCGTTGATAAGGTATCTTTGGATCAGTTTCTCTTCATCTTAAAAGACCCGGAAGACAGCTACTCCATTGAAGAAGTGACAGCTCCTCCCCTGCACTGGAATTTTATGCCGAATGCTGAAGGCATCATAGCCAGGGGGGATGCGGAAACTTCCTACTGGGTCCAATTCAATGTCATTGATAATGCGGAAGAAACAGAATGGCTCCTGGAATTGCCGGTCTCTTCATTGGAGCAGGCCGTGCTGTATTCGCCAGATTCAGATGGGGGCTTTGCCGCTCAGGGAGCTGGAAGGGAAATACCTGAGACCGATTCAGGATACCACCACCACCACCCGGTTTTTGATTTGAATTTTGAAGGTCGGGATGCAGCCACATTTTATCTGTACTTTAAATCCGACAGTCCTTTGCAGCTGCCCCTTACCCTATGGAGCAGGGATGCATTCGAAGTGCATTCACAATCAATCACCGCGCTGGCCGGCTTGCTTTACGGCATCGCGCTTGTTCTGTCTGTCTATTATCTCAGCCAGTTTATCCGGCACCGCCAACGGGTTTACCTGTATTTTCTCTTGTTCGGCGCATCGGTGTTCTGCAGCCTTATGGCTTTGGCTGGAATGACACTTTCCCATATATGGCCGGATTCATCCTGGTTTGACGGAAGGCTTATTTATGCAGGCATTGGAATCATCAGTATCTTTGCCTTGCTTTACACAGAAAGTTTTCTGGATACAAGGCGCCATTTTCCAGTTTCCAGAAATTTCATAAAAGCGATGGTGTGGGCGAATGCGGCTTTTATTGTATTACTGCCCGTTTTCGAGGAATTCTTGAGCCTGCTCCTGCCGGTCTCGCTGATCGCCAGCGCTGTACTGATGCTCACTGTTTCTGCGGCCAGCTGGAGCAAAGGAATAAAATACGCGCGTTATTTTACAGCTGGATCTGCACTTTTCCTGATCGGCTCCGGAATTTCCTTTGTCATGCTGTACGGCATTTCTTATTTAAGTACAGAAGCGAAAAATGTCATATATCTTACAGTCGGAGCTTCTGTGTTCCTTTCCGCTTTTTCTTTATCCGACAAAGAAGCTTCCAAAATTAATGAAAAAATTAATCGGGAGAAGAAAGCCGTTGAACGGCAGCGCCTGGAGATGGAGTCGTTAAAACATGCCAACGAACGCAAGGACGAATTATTGGCAATCACCTCACATGGGATGCGCACCCCTCTGTATGGCATGATTGGAATCGCTGAAACGCTGCAGGATTCGAATTTAGGAAGAATGTCGGCTGCCGCAGGCCATCAGTTGGGGGCAATCGTATCAAATGGAAAAAAACTTGCACATATGATCGATTCCATACTGGACTTTTCCAAGCTGAAGCAAAATTCCCTTGAAATACATGTAGAGCCTGTGAATCTGCACGATCTGACAGAAAATGTTCTTGAAATTTGCAGGCCATTGTTGAAAAATCCCGAAGTGCGGCTTTATGAAACGGTCCCGCACAATCTGCCGGAAGCCATTGCAGATCCGGATCGATATCAGCAGATTTTATATAATCTTGTGGAAAATGCCATTGACCAGACAGTATCAGGGGAAATCGTCGTATCAGCAAAGAAAGCGGGCAGGCATATACAAGTGTCTGTCAGGGATACCGGCAAAGGCATTGAACAGAATAAAATCCCTTCATTGTTTGAAGCTTTCCAAAAAGACGGCGACTGGGGAAAAGGCGGGGAGGCTGGCACAGGAATCGGTTTGAATATCACGAAACGCCTGGTGGAGCTTCACGGAGGATGGCTGAAAGTGGAGTCATCTCCTGGAGCGGGATCCACATTCAGTTTTACATTGCCTATTTATATGCCTGACATTGGCGAAACGATTGACGAAACGCAAATTCCGCTGATTGAAGAGTTCACTGCCGCGGATATTGCCGAGACGGTTACCACCAGAAGAAAAAGCACAAGCCAGATACGCGCCCTTGTTGTCGAACGTGAGGAAGTTAACCGGCAGCTGCTTATTTATCAGCTGGAAAGGGAAGGCTATTCAGTATTTGGAGCAGGCGGCGGGATGGAGGCAATTCGTTTATTGGAAGATCTGCCAATCGATCTGGTGATTCTTGACTGGGCTTTGGAGGATATGAACGGAGACGAATTGTGCCGGCATATCCGGAAAGAACATACACTGACAGAATTGCCGATTCTCATGCTTTCCGACAGGCCGGGGCTGCGGGAAAAAACGGATGCGTTTACAGCCGGAGCCAATGATTATCTACTGAAGCCCTGCGACAAGGAAGAATTTCTTCTGAGAGTCGATACGCTGGCGAACCTTCGGACTTTAACGCAGGAAATCACAAACATGAATTACTTTTTGGAGCGGAATGTCAAAGAGCGCACAATGGCGCTCGAAATCACCAATATGAACCTTGTGACGGTCAATGACGAGATTCAGGAAATTGAAAAATCACGCAACGAAATGCTGTCCACGATTTCCCACGAATTGGGGACGCCGATCACATTGATCCACAGCTATATTCAGGCTGTAAAAGAAAGCATCATCGATGAGAAAAATCCGCGTTATCTGGATATGATCCACAACAAACTGGTGATGCTGGAACGCCTGACAGAAGATCTGGTGGAACTGGCGAAATATAAATCCGGCAATATGACGCTCCGCTTTGAAAGTGTAAGGCTTGGAGACTGGCTGGACAGACTGATTCAGGGGATGGAATCGGACGTTACCCAAAGTGGAAGGATTTTCGAATATATCGATGCTGGAAAAGAACCGGGGCAGGAAGATTATGTCCTGTCCATAGATGTAAGCCGGGTGGATCAGGTGTTTTCGAATATATTATGGAATGCCGTTAAACATACTTCATCAATAGATGGGAAAATTTCCATCAGCACAGAAATCCTCAGCCGCGGTAAAGAGGGAGATGCTTTTAAGGCTGGCGATTTTGATGGTGAAGTGATCATCAAAGTCTCCGATACGGGGAACGGCATTCCGGAAGATATACTTCCACATATTTTTGACAGGTTCTTTAAAAGGGATGTACCGAATAAGCAGCAGGGCAGCGGCCTCGGTCTCGCAATTGCCAAAGAAATCATTCTGTCGCATAAAGGTGAAATCTGGGCGGAGAGCGAGATTGGAAAAGGAAGCACATTTTATATTTCATTGCCTTTTACATTATAAAAACATTACCGGAGGGGATTGCATGAGTGGAGCTACTGTAATGATTGTGGAAGATGAGGAAGGCATCCGTGAATTGATCAGGCTTTTTCTGATGAAGAAAGGCTATCGCATCGTAGAAGCGGAAGATGGCTATGAAGCGATGGACCAGCTGGCAAAAGAACAAGTCGATATCATCCTGCTCGATATTGAAATGCCCGGAATGAACGGGTTGAAAACCTGTGAACAGATCCGCCTGCAGACCAAAGTGCCGATTCTCTTCATCAGTTATCTGAAAGATTTGAATCATAAAATCCAGGGACTGGATGCGGGCGGCGACGATTACATCACAAAGCCCTTTGACTTCAATGAACTCGAAGCCCGCATTAAAGCCATTCTTCGCCGCAACGGCTGGAGCAATGGAGAAGAGGATAAATTGGCCGTTCTGGAATATAAGGACCTTCAAATCCATTTGGACGCCAGGGAACTTTACATCAGCGGCAAACCTGTAAAACTGTACCATAAAGAATTCCAGCTTCTGCTGCTGCTGGCCCAGACACCGAACAGGGTATGGACCGCTGAACAATTATATGACCGTGTGTGGGGTTACTATTCGGAGGGCGACATCCAGACCGTCAAAGTGCATATCAGCAATCTTCGCAGAAAAATGGAAAAGGATCCGGCCAAGCCGGATTACATCCGGACAGTCAGGGGATTCGGGTATAAATTCATAGCCCAATAAAGGAAAGTCCAAAAACAGGCCGAGAAATTTTCGGCCTGTTTTTAAATTTTCTGAATAAAAAAACCGGTTTAACTTACTTTTAACCTTTTCAATTTAATATTGGCATTAATGAATGAAGAAAGAGGGAGGAACTAACGTGATTGAAAACAATTTCAAACTGCCGGACGAGAAACGGATACAGGATTTCGAATCCCAGACAGTCTTTAAACGTCCGCAGCATACCAATATCCGGGTGCCGGCGGGAACGTCACTCGGCTTAACGGAGAACATTGCCGGTTCACTGACCTATCTGTTCGGATTCATTTCCGGCTTTATCATGCTGCTGGTGGAGCGGGAAAATCATTTTGTCCGTTACCATGCCCTTCAATCCATTTATATTTCAATCGTATTCTTCAGTGCCTATTTTTTGCTGGGCCTGATACCGGTACTTTCCTGGCTGATAAGTATGGTGCTGGCACCTGCGGGACTGGTGCTGTGGATAATTCTGATGATGAATGCCTATAAAGGGAGATATTCGAAGATGCTTTATATAAGTGATTTCGCCAATAAACAATTATAAATTTCAGCACATGATTCCCACTCAAACTGAAACCAGAGGTGCATAAGATGAAAAATCCGTTAAATATTCTGGAAGTCCTGAAAAGTGTAAGGCAAAGAATTCCGATGATCCTGTTATTGGCCATCGCCTTTGTGGCCATAAGCGGAGCAATCAGCTATACGGTCATCCAGCCTGTGTATCAGGCATCCACACAAATCCTGATCAACAAAAACGACACCAGCGCACAGGAGTTCACCACTCAGGACATCAACACCAATATCCAGCTGATCAGCACCTACAGCCTCATCATCAAAAGCAAGGTTATCCTGAATGAAGTCATAGATGAACTGAATCTGAATGAAACATACCAATCGCTCAATGACAAGATCTCAGTCAGCAATATTGAAAGCACGCAGGTGATAAACATCGATGTTACAGACCCTGATATTGAAAATGCTGTTTTGATCTCCAATACGACGGCATCCATATTTCAGGAGAAAATTCCTGATCTGATGAAAGTGGACAATGTCAATATCCTGGCAACAGCGGATGTTGGGGAAAACGTAGTTCCGGTAAGGCCGGATCCTCTTGTGAATATGATGTTGGGTGCGCTGCTCGGCCTGCTGTTTGGAATAGGCTTGTCGATTCTGATGGATCAGCTGAACACTACAGTCCGAACAGAAGAAGATATTGAAGAAATTCCTGGCCTTCAGGTCCTTGGGATTGTCAGTAAAGTGACTGATATGAGAAACAGCAGAAGAGCAGAGCATCCTTATAATGGAAAGGAGCTGGAAACATATGGTGAACAAGAAACAGTCCAGACGGCAAGCCGGGCGAAAATTGGTGGTACGTACTGATCCCCATTCCATAACAACGGAACAATACCGCACAATACGCTCCAATATCATGTTTTCCTTACCGGCTGATGACATGAAGACAATCCTTTTCACTTCGCCATCGAAAGAAGAAGGGAAATCGACGACTTGTGCAAATATGGCCATCGTCTTTGCAGAATCGGGAAAAAAAGTGCTGTTGATCGACGCAGATATGAGGCGTCCAACCCTGCACCATACGTTCCATATGAGCAATAAATCAGGACTTTCCAATCTGCTGCTCCGAAAAGGGCGGCTGGGTGAGTCAGTGAGAAGAAGCGGAATCAATAATCTGGACCTGCTGATGTGCGGCCAGATTCCCGGCAATCCTGCAGAACTGCTGCAATCTCCAGAAATGGATGCTCTTTTGGAAGAGCTGAAAAGCAGATACGATCTGATCCTCATAGACTCACCTCCGCTTCTTGCGGTGGCAGACTCAAAAATCCTTGCCAATAAATGCGATGGATCTGTTCTTGTGGTCAATACTGGAAAAACGGAAAAAGCCAGTGTAGTCAAGGCCCGGGATGCTTTAGTGACAGCAAAGGCATTGATTCTCGGTGTGGTGATGAATAATTTCGACCTGGCGAAAAACCATATGTACTATCAAAATTACGGCAATTAAATTCTGAAAATGGAAGATGAGACGAGGTAGTGATAATGGGTATTAAAAAAAGATACATTTTATTATTCACATTCGATTCACTGATTCTTCTTTCATCCATATTTCTCTGTTTTCTTTTCCTGTATCCGTATGAGAATGTCTTTATCGATGAAATACTGCTGATCAGCATGACCACGCTCTTCATCGGTTACCATTCTTTCGCCTGGCATTATGGACTCTACAAGAAAATGTGGATATATGCCTCCATTGAAGAGCTGAAATCACTGGTTAAAGCGATTACGCTGACTTTGTTTGTCACAATGGTGATGCAGTTCATGTATTCGGGGCAGCTTTATACACGCACACTCATGCTGACGTGGATGCTGCTGATCCTGTTGCTTGGTGCTTCAAGGATTTCACTTCGACTGTACAATGACTGGACGATGAACCGGAAAACATCCGATAAGAGCCGCACTTTGGTAGTCGGAGCGGGACAGGCGGGGCGGATGATTGTACGCCAGATGCAGCAGAACCCTGAATGGGGAAGAGACCCGGTGGTGTTTGTTGATGACGATCCTAAAAAATGGGGACTGGAAGTATACGGGCTGCCGGTTGTGGGACGGCTGAAAGATATACCGGAAGTGGTGAACCCTTATAATATCGATCAGATTGTCATAGCGATCCCGTCCATGTCAAGAAAAGAAATGGCTGAACTGACTAAACTCTGCATCAGTTCGGGTGTTAAAACTCAGACTATCCCCCGGATAGAAGATCTGATGCTCGGAAAAGTCACAGTCAATGACATACGGGACGTAAAAATTGAAGACATTCTGGGCAGGGAAGAAGTAAAACTGGATATGGATGCGATTAAAGAGAAACTGAAAGGCAAGACGATCATGGTCACTGGCGCGGGAGGATCCATCGGTTCTGAAATCTGCAGGCAAATCGGGAATTTCAAGCCGGCAGCCATCCTGCTGCTCGGGCATGGTGAAAACTCGATTTACAATATAGACAGGGAGCTGCGCGCGAAGCTTCATAAGAACATAAAAATAACGCCGATCATAGCAGACGTCCAGGACCGTGAACGGATCTTTGCCATTATCGAACAATATAAGCCGGACGTCATCTATCATGCCGCAGCCCATAAACACGTACCGTTGATGGAGGCCAATCCGTTTGAAGCAGTGAAGAATAATATTATGGGTACAAAAAATGTTGCGGAAGCCGCGGATGCTTCAGGAGTTGGAAACTTTGTTCTTATTTCAACCGACAAAGCGGTCAATCCACCGAATATAATGGGCGCAACCAAACGTTTTGCTGAAATGATCGTCCAGAATCTTGCGAGGAAAAGCGATACCACTTTTGCGGCTGTCCGTTTCGGCAACGTACTTGGTTCCAGAGGGAGCGTCGTGCCTTTATTCCGGGAACAGATTGCCCTGGGTGGCCCGGTGACCGTGACTGATCCTGAAATGACCCGCTATTTCATGACGATTCCCGAAGCTTCACGGCTCGTGATTCAAGCCGGATTATTGGCTTCAGGCGGTGAAGTATTTGTCCTGGATATGGGCGAACCGGTAAAAATCGTGGAGCTGGCGAGAAACATGATCCGGCTCTCCGGCTATGAGGAAAATGAAATCAAAATTCAATATACAGGTATGCGTCCGGGCGAAAAACTTTATGAAGAGCTGCTTGATGACAGTGAAATACAGTCCGAAAAAGTATATCCCAAGATCTATATTGGAAAAGCGACGCCAATCAGTGAAATGGAATTGTCGGAAGTGCTGAACAGACTTCCAGAAATGAAGGAAGAAGAAGTGAAGGAGAAACTGTTAAGTCTGGCAAACCGAAAGCAAAAGCCGGCGGAAGAATTGCTTGAAAGTCCTGAAAAGCAGTGGAAACCGAAAGAGGAGTTTGCATGATACATTTTAAAATCAGTCTAGGAGGAAATGCGGATGCGTAACCTGCAAAGTCAAATATACGAAAATATGCCCATCTTTTTCCAAAATGCTTTGACAAGCTGGAACGGCTACCGCAAAACGCGCAGCCGCTACGGCAGTCTGTATTATTCCTTTCTGATCGAACTGGAGAAACAGCAGTATCTGAATGAGCACCATGCGAAGAATTACCAGGCCCGGGAACTGCAGCAGCTTCTTCGCTATGTTATGGAAAAAAGTCCATTCTATATGGAATTCTACAAACAGATCGACATTGAAAAAATCAGGACAATTGAAGATATGAGAACATTGCCGGTATTGGATAAGGAAACATTGGCACAAAACATCCATAAAATTTATACAGTGACTGAACAATCGGCTGCGGAGATTGAAGTAAGTGCCGAAAAGGGAAATGCGCTGAAAATATTCTATACAAAAGAGGATGTTCAAAAGAAAAAAGCATTCCTGGATTTTTTTAAAAAACAGCATGGGGCCATTAATCTCGAGATGAAAAGAGCTTCTTTCAATTCCCAGCGCATCATACCGGAAAACCAGAACATCAAAATATTCTGGAGAGACAATTATTTTGTCAGGCAGCGGATTTACTCCAGTTTTTATTGCACGGAGGAGAATGCCGCAGCCTATATCGAAAATCTGGAAAAATACAAACCGGATTTTATCGACGGTTTGCCTTCTGCAATCTACGAACTGGCTAAATACATCAACCGCAATAAACTGATTCTGTCATTCAAACCGGCAGCCATTTTTCCTGTAGCCGAATCCATTCCTCCCCGTCAGCGCAAAGAAATTGAAGAGGCTTTCGATTGCCCGATGAGAGACCGCTACAGTTCAGCAGCGGCGGCTCCGTTCATCATGGAATGTGTGAAGGGGAGAATGCATTACAATCTCTATTCAGGAATCATCGAAAGCACTGATGAAGGGAAAATGATTGTGACAAGTTTCAATAGTTACGGGACACCATTGATCCGGTATGACAGCGGCAACAAAGTCGAACTGGCCGAAATGCAAATGAGCTGCGAATGTGGTTCAGTGCACCCGGTCATTGAAAAAATAGTTGGCAGGCCATATCAGCGGCCAAGTGCAGTCAGCAAGGGAAATTTTTCAGTGGATGGTTATCCTGAGCCTGTCGAAAAATTTCCAGGAACTTTGAATAAGTTCCTGTTATTCAGAAACTTTTAAGAGAGGTGGGGGTCTTAGATGAAAATTTTGCCGTTTGCCGAAAGTGCTTATACTGCCGCGACTCCGGTACCAGTAAAGGAAGAAACAAAAATTTTCCTGTCTTCTCCGCATATGACAGGAAACGAAATGAAATATATAGAAGAAGCTTTTCGTTCGAACTGGATTGCGCCAATGGGTCCGAATGTGGACAGGTTTGAAAAGGAACTGGCCGCCTTTACAGGGGTAGAGGCGGCGGCAGCTCTGAGTTCAGGTACAGCCGCCATCCATCTGGCGTTGGATCTGATCGGCGTAAAACAGGGAGATACAGTGTTCTGTGCTTCTTTGACTTTCGTTGCGAGTGCCAACCCAATCCTGTATTTGGGTGCCGAGCCGGTATTTATCGATTCGGAAGAGGATACCTGGAATATGTCGCCCCGTGCGCTGCGGCGTGCGCTCGATGACGCCTTGGCTGAAGGCAGGCTTCCAAAAGCAGTCATTGTCGTCAACCTGTATGGCCAAAGTGCAAAAATGGATGAACTGGTGGCTATCTGCAATGAATACAAAGTGCCGGTAATCGAAGACGCCGCAGAATCACTGGGCTCCCGCTATAAAGGAAAAGCAAGCGGCTCTATCGGGAAATTCGGCATCTATTCATTTAACGGCAATAAAATCATCACAGCATCCGGAGGAGGCATGCTGGTTTCCAACAGCGCCCATGCAATACAAAAAGCAAGATTCCTGTCCTCTCAGGCAAAAGACAATGCGCCGTTCTATAAACACAGTGAAGTCGGCTATAATTACCGCATGAGCAATGTGCTGGCGGGAATTGGCCGTGCACAGCTGGAAGCCATCGATGAACGGGTGGCAGCCAGGCGGGCGGTTTATGAACGCTATGAAAAAGAACTGGGCGATCTGCCGGCAGTCAGTTTTCAGCCCGAACCTGAAGAAAGCTTTTCCAACCGCTGGCTGACGGTAATGCTTTTGGATCCAGCCCATACACGCGTGACACCGCATCGATTGAAGCGTGCGTTGGAGGCGGAAAATATAGAAGCCCGTTACGTCTGGAAACCGCTGCATACCCAAAAACTATTCGAAGCGGCCAGGTTTTATCCGCATGAGAGGAAAAACGCGGTCAGCGAAAAGCTTTTCAAGAATGGCCTGTGCCTGCCGTCGGGTTCGAATATGACTTATGAAGACCAGACGCGCGTCATCCAGGCAATCAGAAAAATGCTCCCATAACTTCCGGCTGCCCTTTAACAGGCTTTTGATGATACTATGGAAAATATAGTATTGCCTTGTACGGGGAGACGATAAAATGGTGAACAAAGAAAAAGCGAAAGAAAGCATCCGTGGAAAATTGGCTGGCCTGATATTGAGCGCGGCTGTCATGATCGCCGGAATTTATGCCGCACGGTTTATCGGCATTCTCCTGGTCACATCCGGCGTCCTGCCCGAGGGCAGCGCAAGCCCGGTATCCGGTATTTTCACGGCAATCCTGCTGGGCATCCTGATTCGAAATGGATTGGCGATTCCGGCAGTTTTTGATGCCGGCATCGATTTTGCCGTGAAATATGCGCTGCGTACTGGAATCATTCTGCTTGGACTGCGCCTGAGCATAAGCGAAGCGCTGAAACTGGGAGCCTGGGGTCTGCCGCTGATTATCGCTTGCATTTCGACCGGTTTGATCGTGACCCTTTATTTTACTGAGAAACTGAAACAGTCCAACCGTCTTGGCACTTTGATCGCCACCGGCACCGGCATTTGCGGAGTGACCGCCATCATGGCGACAGCTCCCGTCATCAAGGCGAAGGAAAATGAAATCTCCTATGCGGTTGCCAATATCACCGTTTTCGGTTTGATCGGCATGCTGTTTTATCCGTATCTTGCGCATTTCTTTTTTGAAGATAATCCTGTAAAAGCCGGATTGTTCCTCGGCACAGCCATTCATGATACAGCACAGGTGACCGGTGCGGCGCTTATCTATGCCCAATTATTTGACGCCCCGGAAACCATCGATGTCGCGACGATAACAAAATTGACCCGCAACGTTTTCATTATTGCAGTCATTCCGTTCGTATCGTATCTGTTTTTCCGTAACCGGGCGCAAATGAACGGTAAAACAGGCACTGAACTTCCGAGATGGTATAAACTGTTTCCGGTATTCATTCTTGGCTTTTTGCTGCTGTCGGTGCTGCGTTCCATCGGAGATGCAACAGCAGAGTCGGGTGGGCAGGCGTTCGATATGCTTACACCCGAAGCCTGGCAGCAATTCCACAGTTTCTGGAGTACATTCGGTTCCACCTATATGCTCGGGCTCGCCATGGCGGGCGTCGGTTTGTCGACGAACCTCCGCGCTTTTAAAGGGATGGGCATCACGCCCTTCTATATAGGATTGATCGCAGCGCTGGCCGTCGGTTCGGTCAGTTTGGTGCTGATTGCGCTATTTGGGGATTTTGTCGCGGTATGATGGTCCAATAAAATTTTTTTAACAGCAACTCTTTCCATGAGTTGCTGTTTTTATATGGCTGAAAATTATTAATGTTTATTGTATGAAATTACCGAATTATTTTCTCATCATATTCTAATATGGTTCTCAGCCCTTTCACAGAGGGCGGATATAGAGTGGAGATACAGCAATTACAAAAACGAAAAGGAGATGTCAGCAATGGCAATTGAAATTTTCAGCAGAAAAGAACAGAAGTATTTGATCAAACGCTCACAATACCATGAGCTCGTCCGTGAACTGGCTCCTTATATGCGGAACGACAAAAACGGGGTAAATGGCCGTTATACAGTCAGCAGCCTGTATTTTGACACGCTGGATAAAACAATTTATTTTGAAACGAAAAACAAGGTGAAATACCGGCAGAAATTGCGGCTGAGGGTGTATGGCGAAATCGAATCTGCCATGAAATCCTTTTTTGAGATTAAGCAGAAGCACGATAAAGTGGTGCATAAACGCCGGCTGACAATGGAGCTCGAAGAAGCGAACCGCTATCTGATGGCCGACGCCGGAGGAAATCTTTCCGGTTACCGGGTCTCCAATCTGCAGGTGCTGAAGGAAATAGATTATTTTCGGAATCTTTACGGGTTAGCGCCGGAAATGGTCGTCAGCTATGACCGGCACGCGCTCCATGGGCAGGACGATGCCAATCTTCGGATGACATTCGATTTTAATTTGCGCTGCAGAAAAGATGAACTGGATCTTGCGAAAGGTTCACATGGTGATTTTTTTATGGATGCTGATCTGGTGGTGCTGGAAGTCAAAGTCGACCACAGTGTGCCGTTGTGGCTGGCAAGAATTCTGCAAAAGCTAGAATGTGAGCAGCGGAGTGCTTCAAAATTTTGTGCAAGTACGGAAATGCTGGCTGAGGAACTTATTTTAGGTGCAGCAGAAAAAGAAACTGCCGAAATTTAAGGAGGAATAAATGATGCAAATGATCAATGATTTATTTGCAGTAGACGCAGCAACAGGAGAGGCGACGATTTTGATGAGTGTCCTGGGTATGGCAATTGCGCTTATTCTCAGCCTTATCATCACCCAGGTGTACCAGTGGACATTTACAGGTGAAAGCTATTCACAGGATTTTGTCCATACGATTGTCATGATGAGTGTGGTTGTGTCTGTTGTCATGAATGTCGTCAGCGGCAATGCCGGTGTCGCTTTTGGGTTATTCGCCGTATTCTCGTTAATCCGCTTCCGAAGTGCGGTGACAAACTCGAAAGATATCGCTTATATTTTCTTTGGCCTCTGTGTCGGAATGACTGCCGGACTGTTCCAGTTCCAGCTGGCGATTCTTTTGACTCTATTCGCGTGTACGGTTTTCTATCTGCTGTTCAAATACAATTACGGGGAAGGCAAGGATACGCAGATTTTAAAAGTGACCGTCCCGGAAAACCTGAATCATGAAAATCTGTTTGATGATATACTGGCCGCTAAGACGGAAGATTATAAATTGCGCCAGGTCGAAACGACGAACCTTGGAACGATGATTCAATATACGTTTGCGATCCGTTCGAAAAAAGGGACGAATGACCGCGACCTGCTCAATGAAATCCGGGAGCGCAATGCCAATCTGAAAGTGTCGATCGGGTATATGAAAGGCTGAAGCGTTTTTTGAACGGCAACCGGGGGTATAGCATGAATAAACAAGGAGGAGATTTCCATGGATATTAAGGCTGGACGGGATTTGCTGAAAGACAGGTACGGCAATTATTATTTCGTTTCCAATGTGTCCGGCAAGTCTCTGACAATCATCAACGCTGCACTTTTTTATGCGTTCAAACAGATGATCAACGAAGAGTTCGTTGCAAAGGCGCGGGAGATTTACCCCAATGAAATCGCCTGCGGCAAGTATTTTGCCGACCAGGTCGTACGGCATCACGAAGAATTGGAGAAGCCGGATTCTGATGGCAGCATCTATTTGATTGATGATGTGAAAGAGCATTACGATCTCCATATAAAACCGATTTACGACGACTCTTTCCATCTGTAAAGCGGAGCCCCTGCCCACGCAGGGGTTTTTTAATGGATTCAAGCGGCAGAATAGAGTGAACTTTTAATTCGCTTTCCGTAATGTTATACTTGTCTAATCGAATTTAAAGCGGAGGTGTCCAGGAAATGTATATAGTGACCTCTACGGTACTCGTTTCACCGGAGAAAACGGATGAAGTGATCGGCATCTACCGTAATCGCTCCAGGCGGGTTGACAACAATGAAGGTTTTCTTTCATTTAAACTGATCCAGAACACAAAAAAGAAAAATGAGCTGACAGTCCATATGGAATGGGAGTCTAAAGAAGCGTATCTGGCCTGGGCAAGAAGCCAGGAGTTTAAGGAAATCCATGATATGGAGAAGAATTACCCGGATCAGGAGCTCGCCGGCATCATACCCACTGTCCGGCAATATGAGGTGGTCGCTGAATGAGAAAAGAAATAAAGGATCTGATTGCCTCAGAAACTGCGAAAAGCATCTATGAAGCCTATCCTGATTTATGGAAACGTTTCGGGGAAAAAGGGTTTATCCATACGGAAAAAGATAATCACCATCATCTTGATCATCTTGAGACCGCTTTTGCGATGGCGGATGAAAAATTATTCATGGATTATACGAGGTGGCTGGATTCGGTGCTGAGGAGCCGCGGAGTTGAAACAGCACTGATCATCGACAACTTCAAACGGCTGATGGGCATTCTGCCGGGGAAAGTTGAAAAGGATGAAGAGAAGTTTATGCTTGGCTGTCTGGAAAAAGCGAACAGACTTTTGGAGCAGCAATAAGCAGGAGGAGGCTGGCATGACGGTACAGGCAAGGGAACTGGCTGAACTTTTTTTGGCTGGTGAAGATGAAAAAGCTATGGACACTGTTTTTGAGTATTTGGAGAGCCATTCACATGATGAGCTGTATCATGAGTTACTCACGCCTGCGATGTATCTGATCGGTGACTGGTGGCAGGAAAACATCATTTCTGTAGCGGACGAACATCTGGCGACAGCCATTTGTGACTTTGTCGTATCCGCCGCTGAACTGAAACGCAAGCCTAAAAATGGAATCCAGCGAAAAGTGATGGTGCTTGGGCCGGAAGGCGAAGACCATTATATCGGATTGAAAATGGTGTCGTCACTGTTTAAAGACCATGGCTGGGAAGTGAAATATCTTGGCCCCAATCTGCCGTTGGATGCGGCGCTTGCTGCGGCCAAGCGGTGGCGGCCGGATGTTATTGCGATGTCCGCAGCTCTGGTTTACCGACTTCCTGCCTTAAAAATGTATTCAGATGCGTTCCGGCAGCTTGATTTTAAACCTGCTGTGCTGATCGGCGGCCGGGCAGTTGCCGGTGCAGACATTTCAAAGTTTCGGACAGAAAAAACTTTGGTGGTAAAGGATTTGCCGCAATTAAAAAATTGGCTTCAAACCGGAAAGGAGGTTGAAGATGGCTCCAACCTCTCCATTTGACGGCTGGCCCCTGCCGGCTTTTCAATTGAACAGCAAACTTGAAATAATTCATTCCTCGGAAGCTGCGCAGTCCATGTTTGGGAATCCGGCTTCTTTTGTTGAACTTCTGGACAGCGGAAGTGTGGCGAAAGCCGAAAAATATTTGCGGTCATCCAGACCCGCAGCTCCTGTTGAACTCAATTTCTTTGATCTTGATGGCGAAGTTAAATTATGCGACTTTCATTGCAAACAGACCGGTGAATTTCCGCTGATTGCCGTTGCTGTTCCGAAAGATGAGCGGGTGATGAAAATTTCCCGGCAGCTTGCAGATCTCAGAAAACGTCTGAATGATACAAATTATGATTTATTGCTTGAAAAAGAAGAGACGGAAAAATTGCTTCAGCGGGTCCGGCAATTATCGGCCCCAATCATTGAACTGGGAGACGGGCATCTGCTGATCCCTTTTTTCGGCGATTTGGATTCAGCGAAGATTGAGTCAATAAGCGCACCGATCCTGAGTGCTGCCTACGAAAAGCACGCAGAGATGGTCATTCTGGACATGACAGCCATGGATCACATCAATGAGGATGGAATGGACTATCTGAATTCGCTGCTGCAGACATTCAAAGTGATGGGCACCGGCAATATCATCACCGGAGTAAAGCCTGAGCACGCCAAGCAGCTGCACAGCCTAAAATCGGCAACGGATTTGCGCTTTGAAGCTTCTTTGTCTGCTGTCCTGTCGGAGCGCAGATTCGTAAATTAAACAATATATATAATAAAAAGCAATAAACCGGCGAGTCGAGCCGGTTTGTTTTTTTTTTGAAAAAATTCGTTCTCCGTTTTCTATTCTGAGCCGATTAGATGCCTGTATTTGGCAAATTCGCTACAATGGTGGAGAGAAGGAGTGAAAAGATTTATGCCAATTAAGAAATTCAATCATATACCATTGGCCGTGCTGGATCTGGCGCCGATCAATGAAGGCGAAGAAACAGCACAGGCTTTCAAAAATAGCGTGGATCTCGCACAGCATGTCGAAAAACTGGGATTCAGCCGGTTTTGGCTTGCTGAACACCACAACATGCCGGGGATCGGCAGTTCGGCGACTTCCGTATTGATCGGCCATATTGCCGGACATACAGAAACAATTCGCGTCGGTTCAGGCGGAATCATGCTGCCGAACCATGCACCCCTTGTCATCGCGGAACAATTCGGTACGCTGGAAACGATTTATCCGGGGCGCATCGACCTTGGACTTGGCCGCGCACCCGGCAGCGACCAGGGAACTTCCTACGCGCTGCGCCGCACGCTCGGCACAACAGGCGATGAATTCCCGCAGCTCGTGGCGGAACTGGAAAATTATTTCTCGGCTAATCCAAAAGGCCGCGTAAAAGCTTATCCGGGGACAAACCTGGATATTCCGATCTGGCTGCTGGGTTCCAGCGGATTCAGTGCTCAGCTTGCTGCTTTAAAGGGCTTGCCGTTTTCATTCGCCAGCCACTTCGCACCTGATTATATGATGCAGGCGCTGCAATTATACCACCAGAATTTCAAGCCTTCGAAAGCGCTGGATAAGCCATATGCCATGCTCGGTGTCAATATCATCGCTGCTGATACGCAGGAGCGTGCAGAATGGCTTGCCACATCGCAGCAGCAGCAAATGTTCAGCCTGATGCGCGGCGAACCGACGACATTCCAGGCGCCGATCGACGACCTCGAAGAAGTCTGGTCTCCGAGGGAAATCGCGATTTTCCGGGAGAAACTGACTTCCGAATCGACGATCGTCGGGACGCCTGATGTCATCCGTGAAAAACTTAATGCCTTCATCAATAAAACAAGGGCTGATGAAATCATCGTCAACTCACAGATTTTCCACCACGAAGACCGTCTGCGTTCATACGAGATCGTAGCGGAGATGATGGAGTAAAAAGCAAAAACCCCACAGAACCTTCTGCGGGGTTTTGCCTTGGAAATTTTCAGCACCCTGGATGACAGGATTGCTCAAAGAGAAAGCAGTCTGTGTCACTGCAGATCTTTCGCCTTCTCTTCGCTGCGTTTCAGTTCGGCCGGAGCGTCATCTTCTTCATTGAAAGGTGCATAATCAGGGGCTCCCTCGCCAATCATATTCAGCGCAGCATAAAAATCCTCGTCCATTCGGCGTTCCATTTCCTTTAAATCAGAAAACTTGCGTTCCATATTTATCAGCCTCCTTCTGAATTAGTATGCAGCACCAGCGGAAGAAGATTGTCCCTTCACCTACAGTATACTGATTATTCGAACTATTCAAAGGGAAATGCTTCACTATTTAAAAGAATAAATATCGTATAATGAATAAAAGGGGGATTAGTATGAGTGCAGATGAATTATTGAAAAGCAGGATACTCACCACGCTGGGGGAGTTCACTGGAAGAGTTTCTGCTGTTATTGAAACTGCCGGCAAGCGGATCGACATAAACGGCAATGCCCGGTTGAAGTCGGCTAGCACGATCAAGCTTGCGGTCCTGCTGGAAGCATTCCGCCAGGTTGACCGTGAAATCTTGAAACCGCATGAGTTGATCCCGTTGCATCCGGAAGATTTTACCGAAGGGTCCGGTGTCCTTTTTCGCATGAATTCAGTAAAGATGTTGTCGCTTGAAGATTTATTGACATTAATGATCATTGTTTCCGATAATACAGCTTCCAATGTCTCTATTCGGACGGTCGGGATTGAGAACGTCAACCGCATGCTGGAAGAGCTGCGCTGCAGCGAAACGGTGCTTGGCCGTGAATTCATGGATTTCAGGGCAGCGGCAGAAGGGGCAGACAATTGGACTTCGGCAGCTGATCTGGTGAAGATGCTGAAAGCAGTCGATCTGGAAGGCTTCGTGTCCCCTGACAGCCGGAAGCGCGTGCTCCATATCCTGAAGAACCAGCAGCTGATCGCCAATCTTCATGGCCGTATCGACGAAGATGCTGAAGTCGAAGTCTATTCGAAATCGGGTGGCTTGCCAGGCACAGTCAATGATGCCGGGATTTTTGAATACCGCGGACATAAAGTGTATGCGGCCGTCCTGCTCGATGATTCACCGGACAATCATACCGGACAGGAAATCATTGCAGAAATTGGCGGCCATATTTACAGCTGGCTGAAAGCACAATAAAGCCCTGCCGGCTTCAGCCGGCAGGGCTTACTTCATTTCAGGGATGCTTCCGCATTCAGCAGCATCGTTTCAAAAAAGTAGGAAGGGGAGGTCCGGTTCCATTCCTGTGACGCCGGGTCTGCTGTGCGTTCTTCGATCAACCCGTATGCCAGTTCAGTGCGCGGGTCACGAGTGATTGGCAGTTTGACAAGCGGGCCCTCAGGTGTCAGCCAGTTCAATTGCTGGTAGCGGTTGTCGAGTGTGAAATCGATCCAGGCCTGTTCCGTTTCAGGATTCTCAAAGAACGGTTCATCTGCAATCATCAGCCAGGTGTGGACATAATGCTTAGGCGGCAGCCAGAAACTTTTTTCCATGATGCCTTCTTCAATTTCGAAGTTCGGGTTTTCGGTCCGCAGTTCATGAGCCTGTCCTCCATTTTCCTGTGGAATGATGCGGGATGCATACAGGTTGCCTTGCAGGAAATGCTTCCCGCCGGCTGCAATTGTACCAAATGGATTGCTGGTCGGATCTGCTCCGAATACATCATCCGGTTCGTTTGTCACCGGACGCGGATTCCAGGAAGTGATCTCCGGATCGTCGAGCCCTTTGTGATTGAGTGAAACAGCCATTGGCATCCAACCGGCATTATGCAGCTCATCAAAAATGATGGTTGCTCCGTTTTCCAGTGTGCGCTCGATCATGGTATATGTGCCGATGTCCAGTCCGACAAAAGTCAGTTTCCGTACAGCTGTTTTGTCGGTATCCTGTTCGGTGATTTCCGGTTCGCCCATTGTGATGAAAGACGGTTTTTCGATGGCCAGTACAACACCTTCTTCATCGTATATTGTTTCTTCATTCGTCAGAAACATGACCGCCGTAAAGACGATCAAAGCCATGAAAAAGAACACGAATAAAAAGATCATCAGTTTTCTAAACAAGTTTTCCACCTCATATTTCATTGTTGCGCATTGCCCTAAGTATAGCATGGCGAAAAGAGCTGTGCGGCTCTCAGTTTTGTGCAATAGATGAACATCGATGGAAGAAATTTTAAAACGATATTTTGAAGACAATAAAAACCAGTGGAAAGAAGTTTCCACTGATTGATAAATATTCATCCTCACAGCACTTTTTCCAAAAAGCCGCGCGCACGCTCTGTTTTGGGATTGGCGAAAAAGTCAGCTGGCGTGCCTTCTTCCACCAGGCTGCCGTGGTCAAGGAAAATCACCCGGTCGGCAACTTCCCGTGCAAAGCCCATTTCGTGGGTCACGACAACCATCGTCATGCCGGACTTCGCGAGATCTTTCATGACATCAAGCACTTCTTTCACCATTTCAGGATCAAGCGCCGAAGTCGGTTCATCGAACAGCAGCAGGTCCGGCTCCATGGCAAGTGCGCGGGCGATGGCGACCCGCTGCTTCTGGCCCCCCGACAAACTGGATGGATAGGCGGCCGCTTTATCGGACAAGCCGACCCGCTTCAGCAGCAGGAGTGCCTTGTCATTCGCTTCCGCCGGTTTCAGGCCTTTTACTTTAACCGGCGCATACGTCAAATTTTCTAGCACCGTTAAATGCGGAAACAAGTGGAAATGCTGAAACACCATGCCAATCTGCTGGCGGCTTTTATTGATATTCGCTCCTCTCGCCGTCAGATCAGCGTCATTGATCAGGATCGTGCCGGAGGTCGGAATCTCCAATAAATTCAGGCAGCGCAGAAAAGTGGATTTTCCCGAGCCGGATGGACCGATGATTGACACGACTTCCCCTTGCCTGATAGTGGCCGATATATCATTCAGCACCAGGTTATCGCCGAATTTCTTATAGAGGTTCTGTACTTTAATCACTCAATTTCAGCCTCCGTTCAAACATTCTTCCGATGACGGTCAGCCCCATCACCATGCACCAGTAGATGAATCCGACAAATAATAATGGCTCGAAATTGCGGAACAGATCGGAGCCGACGACTTGCGCGCGGCGCATGAGGTCAAGATATCCGATGGTCGACACGATGGCCGATTCTTTTGTCAGCGTGATGAACTCATTCATCAGGGCCGGCAGAATATTTTTCAGCGCCTGCGGCAGGATGATGTCTTTCATCATATCGCTGTAGGAGATGCCGAGTGCCTGCGCCGCTTCCATCTGGCCTTTGTCGACTGCCTGTATCCCTGCACGGATGATCTCCGAGATATAAGCGGATGAATTCAGTCCGAACGCGAGAACGGCTGACATAAAAGGATTAATGTCATAGCCTGTCAGCTGCGGGATCGAATAATAGATGATCATCAGCTGCAGGATAAGCGGCGTGCCGCGGAAAATCGATGTATAGCCGTCAGCGAACCAGCGCAGCGATTTTACTGAGCCGATTTTGAACAGGGCGAGCACCGTTCCGAGGATTGAGCCAAGTATGATTGCGACAAAAACGAATTGAAGGGTTGTCCAGATCCCTTTCAGCATGAAAGGGATATAAGGGACAATTTGAGAAAAATCGAGATTCATGGAAGCCAGCTCTTTTCCGGTTTCAAATTTTTATTTTTCTTCGCTCAGCCATTTGTCCTGAAGTTCTTTCAGAAAACCGCTTTCTTCCGCCTTTGCCAGCACTTCGTTGACATCGTCAACCAGATCGCTGCCTTTCGGGAAAGCGACGGCCATGCCCGGTGAGCTTGTGGTCGGATCGTCAAATGCGTCCAGGTCCTGCTGTGCCAGATAGCCAAGTGCAGCTTCTTTATCCATATAGGCGGCATCGATGCGCCCGGATAAAATCTCCTGGATCAATGCCCCCGAATCATCCAGTGCCTTCAGCTCGAAATCGATCCCTTCTTCTTCCTGGATCTTCTTCGCGCCTTCCTCCTGAATCGTGCCGAGCTGTACGCCGACTGTCAGACCTTCAAGATCCTCAATGCTGGTCACATCAGAACCTTTTGGCGTAATGAACATTTCGCCTGAATGATTATATTCTGTTGAGAAATCGACATTTTTGCGGCGTGAATCGGTTGCTGACATTCCAGCGAGGACGAGATCGACACGGTCATTCTGCAAAGCGCCGATCAGCCCGTCAAATTTCATGTCGGTGATTTCAAGTTCGTATCCCAGTTCGTCAGCTATGTAGTTGGCAAGATCGATATCAAAACCGACGATTTCACCTTGAGGATTGCGCGATTCAAATGGCGCAAATTCTGCTGATGTACCCATTTCCAGCACTTTTTTCTTCTCTGACCCAGCTTCCGTATCTCCGCCGCAGGCACCCAGTACCAATGCAGCCGATGCCAATAAACCTAAAACCAATGCATTCTTTTTCATAAACATTTCCTCCTATTAAAAGTATTTTTATTCGTTAATATGTATATTATACCTCAAAATATACATTGTAAAGAGTAAATATACTATTTAATGAATATTTATGTATTTAGATTATTCAGCATTTTGATGGGAGTTGAGGTATCATTAAAGAGATGGGAGGCTGGGCCATGAAAAAATTGCTGTTGACGGGATTTGAACCGTTCCTGGATTTTACGGTGAATCCAACGATGAAAGTGGTGGAAGAACTGAATGAAGAACTGATCGGCCCTTTTGAGGTGATCGGGAAGATATTGCCTGTCGACTTTACACAGGCTGGCGCAATGATCATTGACCTGATTGAAGAAATAAAGCCGGATGCTGTAGTATCATTGGGTCTTGCTGCCGGCCGTTTTAAAATGACTCCGGAACGCATCGCACTCAATATAAAGGATGGTCCACAGGACAATAAAGGCAAGCGGCCTGTGGATGAACCGATTCACCAGGAAGGTGCAGCAGGGTATTTATCGACATTGCCCATTCGGAAAATGGTAAGTCGCTTGCTGGAAGAAGGTTTACCGGCCGATATTTCGAATACAGCAGGCGCATATTTATGCAATAATGTCATGTACGAAGCGCTGCACTGTGCAGCCATACATAAGCAAGACATTCCTTCCGGTTTTATTCATATGCCGGCTTCTCATGAACTGGCTATCGAACATGGCAATGTACCGAGCTGGCCGCACCGCGACTTGTTGAAGGGCGTTCGGATTTGTCTGGAAGTGCTGGGGGAAGAACAGCTGGACAGGGCAGAAGGTAAAAGGATGAATGAAAGTCAGTAAATCGTTTCAGGAGGCAGTATATATGAAACAAATTAAAATCCCTCCTTTGGTGTTTGCCGCATTAATCATCAGTTTCGTTACGATGGCCTTATACGCATACCAGAATTTCAGGGCAGCGGAAACCGGTTATGGAATCGTGTTTGTCCTGATCTGCGCAGGCATCCTGGCATTTATTCTTTATGGTCGGGTGAGGAACCGGAGAATCAGCGGCAATCAAAATAAGGGGATTTGATCAAAAGCAGATGGCCATCGGGGACTTGCCCCGATGGCCATCTGCTTTTTCTATTGGATAATCTCCCATGCGCGCTGTTCCGCGACTGAACGGAGGCGCGGCTCCGGATGAACGGCCACCGGATGGCCGACAAGTTCGAGCACCGGCAAGTCCGAAAAACTGTCGCCGTATGCAAAGCTGTTGGCCCAGTCAATTTTCTGGCCCTCCAAAGCTTCCATGATTTTTTCCGTTTTCAATGATCCCTGGATGTGGGTAACAGGGGTCCGGTGATCCAGAATGCCATTTTTGTAGTGGATTTCAGTGCCGATGATCCGCTCAATCGGCAGTTTTTCGGTGACTGCATGGAGCAGTGGCAGAAATGCACCGGATACAAGCATGACGTATACATTGTCTGCAACATGCTGGCGCAGCCGTTCTACCACAAGGCTGTTCATATCATCATGCATTTTTGCTGCGATTTCACCGAAATATTGTTCCAGTTCCTTCCGGCTGAAAGTCTCCAGTGCCATAAGATAAGCCTGCACTGAACGCGCACGCATTTTCGCTTCTGGATAAATCTTTAGTTTATGGCCAAGATAAGGAGGCATGATTGCGCGGTAAAAGCGCCGGTAACGCAAGCTGTGCTCCGGATGGTTTTTCAGATGGGCCATCATCAATTGGAAAGTTTCTTTCGAATAAAGGGTTCCGTCAAAATCAAATATTGCCACTCGCATTGTCATCACTCCGGTTTCATTGAATCTGTCTTCTCCATCATAACGGAAACAGTTTTCCCCTTCCAGTTCCCGGAAAATGTTTATGCAATTTCGGGGGCAGGGTATAGGAGGAGAAATCGAATCTGACGAAACAGGAGGAATGGCGTATGGAGAAGCAGCGGATTACTGTAGGGTACGTGGAGCTTACGATTGAAGAATCGGAGCGGCTGTTTGATAAAGTGAAAAAAGATAAAGGAATAGAGGGCTACGCGGAACTTCAGGGATTGATGGACGATTTCGATTCCCGTGTCATCGAACCGGTGGACGAGCCGTTGAAAGACGTCCTGGGTGAAGACGCACCAGCGGAGGAATCCGGTAAAGGCACCCGGTATATCGAAGTGTTCAACAAGCTGGAAGAAGATTCCCTTTATCGCATTCAAGCTTCCGACCAACAATAAATTTTGGAGTGATCAGCTGATGGAAAAGACAAAATTCATCCATTTTAAGGATGATGGCATGATACCGAACAACGAATCGTTAGGTGTGGCGATTTATCCCGGTGCATTTAAAGATAATCCGGAAAAGATTGAAGAGACATTCAATAAGAATGGCTGGACGAACAGCTGGACAAACGATGTATTCGATTATCACCATTACCACAGCAACACACATGAAGCACTTGGCGTGCGTTCAGGTTCAGCTGTACTATTGCTGGGCGGTGAAGAGGGGCAGAAAGTAGAAGTGCAAACAGGGGATGTGGCAGTTTTGCCGGCAGGTACCGGACACAAAAAAATTACCGCCAGCGACGATTTCCAAATTGTCGGCGCATACCCGGGAGGTGTCAGCCCCAATAAGAAAGTCGGCGACGTCGATGAACGGCCTTATGTACTGGAAGACATCCAAAATACGCCTCTGCCCCAAACAGATCCTGTGTATGGCAATGAAGGGCCGCTTCTTGATGAATGGAAATAATTAGAGCGACAGCACCCGCTTGGCTGAGTCGCTGGAGTCTTGACAAAAACAATCCCCTGCTCACAATTTGTGAACAAGGGATTGTTTTTTGCTTACAGCTGTATTGAAATATATTTGGTTTCAAGAAAAGCTTCCAAACCTTCCTGTCCGCCTTCGCGGCCGATGCCGCTTTCTTTCATGCCGCCGAAAGGTGCCTGTGCGGCGGATGGCAATCCGTCATTCCAGCCGACGATGCCGTAATCGAGATTTTCTGCGATATAGGTTCCGCGGGACATGCTTTCGGTGAAAAAGTAGGCAGCCAGTCCGAAGCGCGTATCATTCGCCAGTTTGACCGCTTCTTCATCGGTTTTAAAGCTCATGATGGGAGCAACCGGCCCGAACGTTTCTTCGTTCATGACGAGCATATCTGAACTTGCATTCAATAAAACGGTTGGGTTATAGAAATAAGCATCGTTTTCAGTGCGGCCGTCACCGCCTACGAGCACTTTTGCTCCTTTGTCGACAGCATCCTGCACATGTTTCTCCACTTTTTCATAGCCGTCTTTATCGACAAGCGGTCCGATTTCCACACCTTCATCCAGTCCATTGCCGACTTTCAAGTCGCCGGCAGCCTCCTGCAGCTTGCGTGAAAATTCTTCGACAATCGATTCCTGGACGTAAATCCGATTTCCGCAGACGCACGTTTGACCGGCATTTCGGAATTTGGAAGCCATGACGCCTTTGACGGCCAAATCGATGTTTGCGTCATCGAGCACGATGAACGGGGCATGCCCGCCGAGTTCGAGGGACAGATTCAGCATCGTTTCCGAGCTTTGTTTCATCAATTCCTTACCGATTTCAGTGGAACCGGTGAATGTCAATTTGCGGACGGATGGATGGCTGGTAAACACTTTGCCGATTTTGCTGGCGCTGCCTGTCACCAGGTTGATGACGCCTTTCGGGAATCCTGCCTGTTCCGCCAATTCATAGACCTTTACAGCGGTGAGCGGAGTCAGTTTCGCCGGTTTAGCGACAAATGTGCATCCGGCTGCGAGAGCGGGTGCCATTTTCCGGGCCATCATCGCTGCCGGAAAATTCCATGGAGTAATGGATGCCACTACGCCCACAGGCTGCTTATTGACCTGTATCCGTTTGCCTTCTTTGCTGGCTGGAATTGTGCGGCCATACACCCGTTTCCCTTCTTCAGCATACCAGGAGATGAAGGCTGCGGAATATTCGATTTCACCGATTGCCTCCGCCAGCGGTTTACCCATCTCCTTCGTCAGTATCTCTGCAACTTCCTGTTTGTTTTCCAGTAACAGATCGTGCCATTTCATCAGCAATTCTGCACGGTGGTAGGCAGTTGTTTTCGACCATTCAGGAAAAGCCGCATCGGCAGCTTCAATGGCTCTGGTCGCTTCAGCTTCTCCGCCGTTCGGAACTGTTCCTAAGGGTTCACCGGTTGCCGGATTTATAACATTTATGACTCCGTCCCCTTCAGTGGTCCATTCACCATAGATATAATGTTTCCCTTCCATCTAAAAACCTCCTATATAATTTCTTTCCCCCTTCCTATACCCTCAAGCTGGCAATTTTAAGAGCCTTAATGCAAATTAATGAATTTCTTCGCAGATTCACAAGCTGAAAAGTCCTGCAGTAAAATTAAGGATAGAAAAGAAAAATGCAGAAAATAGTACTTTTTTGCTCAGAAATGTCTAATTGACTAGAGAGGGGGTATATGTAATTAACAGTGGGATAATATATAAGTCCGCAGGAGGTTGAGATTAATGAAACTCAGCGATGGCAGCAATATACAATCCAGCCCGTTTGCAGAACAAAGGGTGGAGGAAATGTGCAAAGAGTGTTTTTCTTCGGAATCTGACCGTGTTACTGAAATTGGTGAAAAATTTATCGAGTATTTTGTGAAAAACGCTTCTTCAGACGGAGTATTATTCAAGACAATCAAAGAAATCACGCAGGATATCAATATTCCCCATCAATCTTTGTCAAAGGTGCTGAAAGTGCTGGAGGATAAAAAAGTGATCTACAGAAGAAATGGTATTATCGGTTTATGGAAAGAATAGCCTTTCATTCCACTATTTAAACTAAATTTTTTTTAGTATTTTAATATATATAATATAGGCGAATGTTACCTATTATTACAAACTCTATACTTAGATCAATTATTAAAAAAATACTTCATAAAGTCAGAAAGCCCTCTTCCAACAGGAAAAGGGCTTTTTTTGTTACGTTTCATTAAAAAAATAAGTAGGTAATAGTACCCTTACTTGTAATATGTGTAATATTTGTAATTATGTTAAGAGACTTTATGCTTACAATTAGTTAATTTTGTTTCATTTTTATTAATTTAATAGTAGAAGTGCTTAATATAATGTGATATAAATGAACTATAATATTCTGAATATTTAGATACAATTCAGCATAAAATCAATTCTTTTCAACAAGGAGGAAGTTTTATGGCGGAAAAAGTCATGGTATTCAATATCCTGAAAAGCCTTAGGAACCATATAAAGCTGATTGCAGGAATAGCTTTGCTGTCCATGGCTGTAATATGGGCTTTGCTGACTTACATACTTGCGCCGAACTACCAGGCTACCAGTCAGCTGTATATAGAGGAACTGACGGCAGATACACAGGAGCTGGTCCAGCTGGAAACTTCAGTGGATCAGCAGGTGGTGCAGGCCTATATCGCAATGATCAAAAGCAGGGAAGTTCTTTCTGCGGCGCTCTCTTCAACCGGCAGCACCATGACACCGATGGAATTATTCGATAGAATCGCCGTCTCCAGCGTACCGGGTTCACAGGTGCTGAATATTACCGTGGAAGAAAAAGACAGGAAAATGGCGGGTGAAATTGCAAACGCTCTGGCCAATGCAGCGGTTGGAGAAGCCTGGAACCGGATGAAAGTCGACAACCTGAGCATCATCGCAATCGCTTCTGTGGAGGAAAAACCTTCCGTGCTTGAAGAGAATATCCTTTATGTGCTGGCGATAGGCGCCTTCTTTGGAACTGTCGTGGGGATCCTGATGGCTTTTATCGCTGAACTCTTCAATATGCTGTTCAGGACAGGCATCCTGGAAAAGAGAAGGAAACGGTCTGATCTTCAGACAGTATTTAAGTGAAACGGGTTATGGGGGATGGGGGATTTAATATGCATGAGCTTGTTACTGCCAGGCAGACAAGCCGCTGGCAGCAGATTCTGGAATTATTCAATCTGAAAGATATCTTTTATTCGCGCGAATATATTTTAAGCGCGCTGAAGCTGGATCCCGGGGAAGCATTGCTTTTCTATTATCTGGACGACACTGGAGAAGGGGAAGTGGTGTATCCCTTCATCAAGCGCAGGCTGATGGCGGAAAACTTGTTGACCAGCGATATCACTACGCCGTTTGGTTATGGAGGGCCGGTATTCAAAGTCAAAGGGGATGGCGGAAGGCTCGCTGCCGGATTTCTGACCGCCTTTTCGGTTTTTTGCAGGACCGAAAAAATCATTGCTGAATATATCCGCTTTCATCCTTTGCTGCATAATGCTGAATTTTTGAAGGACAAGCTGAAGCTTATCCCGGTCTCTGACACGGTGACTCTATTGTTGAATCACTCCAGGAATGGGAAGAAACTTGTAACACCCATAGACCGGAAACCAAAGTATGCAGTAAAGAAACTTGGCACCGTTAAGCATATGTTTGATTTTTTGGTGCTGTATTATTCAAGCTTCCGAAAAGATGAAGAAAAGGACAGCTATTACTTTTTCACAAATGATTATTTCGAGGCATTGGTCAGTTCACTCGGACCGGACCTTCATCTGTTCGGTGCCTATAAAGAAGAGGAACTTTTGGCCGCCTGTTATGTCCTCGCCAAAGGTGATGTCATCTATCATCATCTAAGCGGCAAATTGATGCATGAAGATGCTGTGGAAGCGGAAGCTGAATTACAGGAAGCAATAGCGGAATGGGGTGCTGACAATAATTTTCGCTCCTTTCATCTGGCAGGCTCACAGCCGGCAGCTTCGGGAATAAAAGAAGCTTCCATCTCCACTTATTTTATAGCCCGTGTGGTGCACGATCCGGAAATCTGCAATGCATTTTATCCAATAGAAGAACAGGAACTGAAAAAACGGTATGGCAATGTCTAAATCGTCGTTCATAAAACTGTGAAATGAAAATCCGGGAGGGGTTAAATTGAGATATTTGCAATATAAAGGGGTAGTGGAGCGGGAGTATAAAATGTCATTGAAAAAAGTGATGTACCAATTATGTGTGACAGAAAATCTGAATTCAGTGGAAGGAGCAAAAAAACTGGGAATCGCCAAAGAGATCTTTGTTTCCTGGAGACGGTATTTCAGGCTGGAAGACAGACAGATTTTATTTGACCAGACCGTAGAGGGGCTCATGCAATTGAAGAATCTCTATCCTGAAGAATCGGCGAACTTCGATGCCAGACAGACAGTCGCATCTGCTCCGGCAAATACATTGGAAGACCTGGAGGATGCGGTTGACGGACTGATAACGTATTATAAACATATCCATTACACCAGTGAAGGGCTCTCGTTGAAAACAGCAAAACTGCCTTTATACAAATTCGGCAAAGCAATGGTTGCTGATTACAGAAGAGGCGAGCTGGTCAAGGAGCTGCAGGCTGAAAGCTGAAGTAAAGGGAATACGGACGAAAAGGAAGACTGTAAATGGAACCGTTCACACAACTGGTGGTCCAGGCAATACGGCGCATTCCGCCCGGAAAAGTCATGACATACGGCCAAATTGCAGCACACGCCGGCAGTCCGGGAGCGGCAAGGCAAGTCGCGCGGCTGCTGCACAGCATGAGTGCGAAATACAATCTTCCGTGGCACCGGGTAATAAATGCTGAAGGGAGAATTTCAATTCAAGATGAAAAAGGCCGCTGTTTACAGGAGCAGCTGCTGCGGGATGAAGGCGTGGAAATGAAGGGGGCGAAGGTCGACTTAACTAAATTCAGGTTCGATCCCGGCCAGGATGGATTTTAGAGGAAACATCAGATAAACGGCTCCTGCAGAAAAAAGGCATACCTCTGTATGTCCTAGGTTTGATTTGGCCATATTTCAGGGTATACAGGAAGAGTGCATTTTTTGACGGAAAAGAGGAACCGATTTTATGGCGAACAGAAATAAACCTGTAATAGGCATTACTGCACGAGTCGAAAAAGATCAGACGTATACGCTCGACCCTGTCTATACCCAGGCAATCCTGCGATCCGGCGGTTTGCCTTTAATAGTTCCTATAGTGGATGAAGAAGATATTTCCCTTTTGTGCGAGCGGCTCGACGGACTGATCGTAACCGGAGGAGGAGATATCAATCCGCTTCTTTACGGTGAAGAGCCGCATCCAAGTCTTGGGGCGGTATATCCGGGCAGTGACAAGTATGAAAAAGAACTGATTGAAGAATTCCTGAAATTGGACAAGCCTTTCATCGGCATGTGCCGTGGGCTTCAAATGCTGAATGTAACGCTTGGAGGCACCAATTATCAGGATCTGGAAGCTGAATATGAAGGAGAGAAACTGTACCAGCACCTCCAGCTGGCGATGCGCACGCACCGCACGCATTCTGTAGAGCTGGAAGAAGACAGTCTCCTGTATGACATCATGGGAGAAAAGAAATTCCATGTCAATTCATTCCATCACCAGGCCGTCAAAAAAGTTTCCGACAAATTGAAAGTGTCTGCCCGTGCTGCAGACGGAATGGTTGAAGCACTGGAAAGCGATGACTATCAATTCGTCCTTGGCATCCAGTGGCATCCTGAAGAGTTTGCGCTGCAGGGTGATCAGGCTTCCATCAATATCTTCGACAGATTTGTTGCGGAATGCCTGAAAGACAAACATCAAAATCAAACATGACAATAATAAAAAGGCTGCTCATTTGAGCAGCCTTTTTGATGAATTAAACTAGATTTGATACGGACCAAGGCTGCGGGTATTT
>NZ_JRGN01000156.1 GCF_000775575.1 Planococcus sp. CAU13 | reverse complement strand
GATCATAGAATCGTTTGAGTGATCATAGAATGAAAAAACTGCTCATAGAACCCCCGCGAGTAATCATAGAACCCGCAAAACTGCTCATAGAATCTCGCCGCACGCAAAAACACCCCGCCTGTTCCGCTTCCAATTGCGTGTTGGCTCGAATTTCCAGTAGAATGTAACCAAGAAGGAGCGTGGACGGAATATGGATATGAAAATTTTTGTGGTGGAAGACGATCAGGCAATTTTCGACTCGCTGAAAGAAGGGCTGCAGAAATGGGGGCTTCAAGTGGTGGGGCCGGCAAATTTTCAGGACGTATTAGCCGGTTTTATTGAAGAAAAGCCGCATTTGGTTATTATGGATATTCAGCTGCCGGTGTACGACGGATTCCATTGGTGCCGCGAAATTCGCGCGCATTCCAAAGTGCCGATCATTTTCCTGTCGTCGCGCGACCACCCGATGGATATGGTGATGGCAATGCAGATGGGGGCGGATGATTATGTGCAGAAGCCGTTCCATGCAGATGTGCTGCTGGCAAAAATTCAGGCGACGCTCCGCCGGGTCTATTCATACGGGGAAGAAGTCTCTGATGTGAAGGAATGGAACGGCGCCATCATTGATTTGAAGCGGGGCATTATAAAGCGGGACGAAAAAGAAGTGGAATTGACGAAAAATGAGTTTTTCATCCTGAGTGTGCTGGTGGAAGCGCGGGATGAAATCGTTTCCCGTGATGAATTGATCCGCAAACTGTGGGACGACGAACGCTTCGTCAACGACAATACGCTGACGGTGAACGTCACGCGGCTGCGGCAGAAACTTGCTGAACTGGGACTTGGCGACGCCATACTTACGAAAAAAGGGCTCGGATATGTCGCGCTCAGTTTATAGGAAGGGGCGATTCGATGATTATGGGCTTTTTGCGTGACAGGCGGAGCTGGATCCTGTTTGTCCTGCTGTTTATGGCCGCAGCCGATTTGCTGCTCCTGCTGGATCCGGGGATTGAAGTGGAATTGTCTTCTCTCTTATATGTAAATGCGCTGCTGCTGATTTCATTCACATTATTTTGTTTCTGGCGCTACTATAAAGAAACCGCATACCTGCGCGAATTGGCACAGCTTGCAGAATCGACCCAAACCGATTGGATCGAAGCGCTGCCGGAGACCCGGTTCAAACGGGATGAAACGATTAACGAGCTGTTGACGGAAGTGGCTTCCACATACTCGCAGCAACTCCACACGATCCGGCAAAACAGCATCGTGCAGGGCGATTACACGGCAGCGTGGGTCCACGAGGCCAAAGCGCCGCTCACTGCAATGAAGCTGATTATCGACTCGAACCGGGATCATCCGGCGATGCGGAAGATCGAAGCGGAATGGCTGCGCGTCCATTTGCTGATCGATCAGCAATTATACATATCCCGGCTGCCGACGCTGGAGCAGGATTATACGCTTGAAGAGGCCGAGCTGAAAGAATTGGTGTTGGCTGAAGTGAGGGAATTGAGGTCCTGGTGCCTTGAAAAGAACCTCGCAGTGGAAACGGATGGTCTGCATGCTCAGGTCGTCACAGATAAAAAATGGAGCCGTTTCATTTTCCGGCAGATTCTTTCAAATGCTGTGAAGTACAGTCAGGAAGGGGGCGTCATTACGATTGCTGCCCGCCAGGAACACTCGGGGCATCTGATCCTTTCCGTTAAAGATGAAGGGCCGGGGATTGCGCCGCATGACCTCCCGCGGATTTTCGATAAGGGCTTTACGGGTTCCACGGGGCGCATCCATAACGCGGCGACTGGTCTCGGACTTTATTTAGCCAAAATGGTAGCCGACAGAATCGGCGTCACCTTGCATGCAACTTCATCTCCGTCGCAAGGCACGTTGCTGGAAATGGCGTTTCCGCTGGAAAACGAATTCGATCATATCCGAAAGTGACGACATTGTCACATTGGCCTCCCTGTTTGTCATGTAAATCAAACGACCCGGATTTTTTCACGCGGTACGATGGGGATAACAGAAAACAGGGAGGAATAAAAATGATTACGAAAATAAAAAACGCAGTCAAAAGCAAAAAAGAAACAGATACACAAACAGTTCTGCAGGCGTTTAATGTACGCAAATCGTTCGGTTCGAGAGCCAATGTGCAGCAGGTGCTGAAAGGCATCGACCTGCGCGTTGAAAAAGGGGAGTTCGTCGGCATCATGGGAGCCTCAGGAGCAGGAAAAACTACACTGCTCAACGTACTGGCCACCATTGACCGTGCGACAGAAGGTTCGATTCTCATCAGCGGAGCGGATATTTCAAAGATGAAAGATGCGCAGCTTTCCGCATTCCGCCGCGACAAGCTCGGTTTTATTTTCCAGGATTATAATCTGCTCGATACATTGACAGTAAAGGAAAATATTTTGCTGCCCGTGTCACTCGGCAAGATGAAAAAGAAAGTGGCGGAAGCGGAATTCCGTTCGATCGCCGATATTCTCGGTATCACGGAACTTGCCGACAAATACCCGTACGAAATTTCAGGCGGGCAGAAGCAGCGGACTTCCGCAGCCCGTGCGCTGATCAACCAGCCGTCGATGGTTTTTGCAGATGAGCCGACAGGAGCGCTCGATTCCAAAGCGGCATCTTCTTTGCTCGGTACGCTGGCTGATGTCAATGAAAAACGGGGAGTGACCATCATGATGGTCACGCATGATCCGCTCGCTTCAAGTTACTGCAGCCGAGTCGTTTTCCTGAAAGACGGCAATATCTATTCGGAGCTGTATAAAGGAGACAAAACGAGACAGGCCTTTTTCCAGGAGATACTGAAAGTGCAGGCCGTGCTCGGGGGTGACAGCATTGACGCTCTTTGATCTTGTGCTCCGCAGCATGCGGAAAAACATCAAGCATTATTATTTATACTTCTTTGCGTTGATTTTGAGCGTTGTGCTGTATTTCGTTTTTGCTACCCTTCAGCATGATTCGGCAATTATCGAACAAAGTGGCAACAGACTAGGAAGTGCCTTCCTGGCGGCGGGTATCCTGCTGCTGGTCATCGCAGGCATTTTCATTGTCTATGCGAATGCGATTTTCCTGAAACGCAGAAGCCGGGAAATCGGGCTTTACCAATTGATTGGGTTGAAGAAAAGTATAGTCGCCAGGTTATTGATTGTTGAGAACACACTTCTCGGAATCGGCGCATTAGTCATCGGGATTGCTGCAGGTTTGCTGCTGTCCAGAGTTTTCCTTTTGCTTTTATTGAAGCTGATCGATTTTGACACAACGATTACAGTCTCATTTTCGGCAGCTGCTATTTTGCAGACAATCGCTGTTTTTATCGTCATCTTCGCTTTGACGACTGTGCAAATGATCGTAACGGTTTACCGCAATACGTTGCTGTCGCTGTTCAACTCGGACAAAACAGCGGAACATCCCAAAAAGCCGAAAACCTGGGTTGCCGCTTTTCTGGCAGTCCTTGGCGTGTTCCTGATCGGCTTTGGCTACTGGCTGTCCAGCGTCATGTTTGACAATAATTTCTTTATAAATATTTTAGGAGTAATGGTTTCCACCATCCTGGGAACTTATCTGATCTTCCGGGTGACGCTCAGCTGGGCATTGTATCAGATCCGCAAACGAAGCGGGGGGCATCTTGGTCTGAAAAACAGCCTGTCACTGGCTCCATTGATGCATCGTCTAAAAGGGAATGCCAATTCGCTGACTATCATTACGGTCCTGTCGGCGATGACATTATCAATGATTGCCGGTGCCTACTCTTATTATTATTCAACAGAGCGTGAAACGCAGTTACAGATGCCTTTCGACTTCATATTTGAAGAGAAGGGGGCATATGCTGCTGAAATCATCTCGGAAATGGATGAAAAAGGAATCGCCTATCAGCACGGTGTGGTGGAAATTCTTTCTATGACCGGACGTCTGGAAGAAGGGGCCCTTGCTATTCCAAGCAATGAACTACTCGTAGCCATCATAAGCGATGAACAACTTCAGCAGGCAGGAATTGATGTGGAAGCGCCAAGTCCAGGAACGGCCAGCCTTCATTCTACAGCAGGGTTATCGATGTTCCTCGAGGAAAAATTGCTGCCCGTCAATATGCTGCTCCAGGATGAAGTACAGACAAGCATCGAAATCAGGGAATTCGCAGAAGGCAATGTCATCAACTGGGAAACTTTCTATACCCAGGTGGTGGTGGATAATGCGTATTATGAAGAGTTGAAGGAAGTGCTTGTCGGCAACGGCTACGCAGAAATTAAGCAAATTGATGGATTCCACATTCTTGAGGAAAGCGACATGGAAGCTGCATCCGCTCTTTACCAGCAGCCCAAATACATCGAAAGCAGTCTGCACAGGGATTATTACTCAATGTTTAAAAGCTCGGTCGAATCAAACGGTTTGATGATCTTCATCGCCGGATTCCTCGGATTGGTGTTCCTGATTTCCACGGGCAGTATCCTGTATTTCAAGCAAATGACGGAAGCGGAACAGGAGAAACAGAGCTATTCCACGCTGCGCCAGCTCGGATTTTCAGTGAATGACATCATGAAAGGCATCATCCGCAAACAGGCATTTGTCTTCGGCTTGCCTCTCGCGATCAGCTTGCTCCATTCGATCTTTGCGCTGAAAGCACTGTCTTCATTCTTCCTGTCGAGCATCCTGGTGCCGGCAGTTATCACAATGGTGCTGTTCGCGGTAATCTATCTCTTGTTCGCCCTATTGACGGTGGGCTATTACCGCAAAACAGTGAAAATGGCGTTACGCTAATAAAACCAAACAGCTGTAACCAATAAAATGCACGGTGAAACCTGCGTCCAGTGATGGAGCGGATTCGCCGTGCATTTTTTAGGTGAAAAAGAATTTTTATATAAGTCATGATAAATCGTCATCAAAATTCAGTGAGTTATACGTTCTTTTTTAGGATATAAATAAAATCCGGCTGAAAGGAGAACAAGGGTAAACACAGCAATTAAAATACGGGCCGACAACCCCGGCATCAATGTATTCAAGTCGAATAAAATATGTATGAGCAAAACAATTGCTGATAGAATCATACTGATAATGGCCAGACGTCGCATATGGGATCTCCTCCTTACTGGAAGCTTCCAACTTATTTAATGAACCTGCATAGAAATGGAATTAACGAAATGTATCGGACTGAAAAAAGCTTATCCATTAGTTAGTTATAAATAATCATAGCTGTGAAATTTATGCTTAATCCTGATGACAACGGCGCAGTTGAATATTTAATATCAGAAATCCCGAAGCCTTCTTTTATTAAATTCTCGATTGCAGTATTCACTTCATTTTCAAACTTTTCAATCTTGGTTGCCTGGACCACTTTAACTTTCAAATTTTCACCTCCTTCATTTTTTTCGCTCGAGTCATAGAACGTTCCTGCTCTCATCTTAAAAAAATCCTTTAGATTTTGTATATTACTTATTATACGGAAGAGCAGGATTTTGGTTTCTTTTTTCGCTTTCTGGGAACTGTTGGAGAATGTGGAAGTGTGTTGTTCGTTGGGTAGGGATGAGGGGATGATTTCAGGTGTAAAACAGCTGAGTGATCATAGAA
>NZ_JRGN01000088.1 GCF_000775575.1 Planococcus sp. CAU13 | reverse complement strand
AACCGCAACTAAATGTCCAAATCGCGCAACTAAAAATAAATTAATGGGAAATATTAAGTATTTTTTGACGAGTAGCATACAACCCGTACCCCAGCCCATCATTCGCCAAAATCAAACTTCACGCCAGTCAATTCCTCCGACACCTGCCACAGACGCTTCGCTACTTCTTCGTCAAGTGCAGAAGGATGCGGTGTCTCCAGTGCCGGAAAGCCTTTGCGGCGTCCTGGCCCGTCCGGCCCGATATATTCGCCGCCTGTCAAATCAGGATCAGTTGCTGCATGTACAGTGGCGAGTGCCCCGATTGCCGGCGGCTGCAGATAATATTTATTCACCAGCTCGCGGAGGAACAGAGGCGCATCCCGTTTTCCGAGCTTAAAAATATTCGTGGCGGAGACGCCGGGGTGGCAGACGACGCTGATGGTGCTGGCGCCGTGCTGTTTCAGGCGGCGGTCGAGTTCCAGCGCAAACAGCATATTCGCAAGCTTGCTTTGATTATAGAATTTTTTCGCCTGATACCCTTTCGAGCCATCTAAGTTATTAAAATCGATGGCGCCGCGGTTATGGGCAAGGCTTCCGATCGTTACGATGCGGGATTCCGGTGTTTTCAGCAGCAGCGGCAGGAGGAGGGCAGTCAAAGCAAAATGGCCGAGGTGATTGCTGCCGAACTGCATCTCAAAGCCGTCTTTCGTTTTGGAATACGGCGGGATCATGACGCCCGCGTTATTGATCAGTCTATCGAGCGACTCGAAATCGCGCAGGATGCCATGAGCAAATGCCCGGACACTCGACAGATCCGCGACGTCGAGTTTCCGTATCTCCACCTTTGCTTCAGGGTGAAGCCGAAGAATTTCATTGAGCGCGGCGGCACCTTTTGTTTCATTGCGGACCGCGAGCACGAGCCGCATGCCTTTGCCGGCCAGCACTTTGGCCGCTTCCAGGCCGATGCCGCTGTTGGCGCCGGTGATGATCACCGTTTTGCCGGATAAGTTTCGTTCCATATGTATAGACTCCTTTCACGTGCTGGGCTTTCGCTCTACTTACTTCCATTGTAAACGAATCAAATCTGGAGGGCAGGCCTGAAGCCTTCATATGCTCAACTGCGAAAGCTCTTTTTGTGAGCCAGCTTACAATAAAAACTGGAATTTTTCCGAAAAAAAAAGCCCCCGTTAAAACGGGGAGCTTAATTTATCTTTTGCTGTGGTGGTGGTATCTCATCCATTTACCGACGTATCTTCTCTCTTTGATGAGTTTTTTCGTAACGTTTTCTTTATAGTTTTTGTTGAATGTTTCTCTCTTCTCTTCAGCTACAGTTTTTACAGTTTCGCCATACCGATTATCTTCAGTCACTTGAACATCTTTGCTGATGATCTTGCCGTGGCGGAGGTTTTTGCCTTTAAATTTAATAGTAGTAACAGTTGTTTTGACAATTGTTACAGGAGTAGTGAAAGTCGCAATTTTATCAACGCGTGTCACTTCATCCCATGTTTTAACTTTGTTAAACTCGAAAGTTCTTTCAAAAGTAATTTTTCTGTACAGGTCTCTTCTTGGGTGCTTTTCTTTTTTAACGTCGTAGAATGTTCTGTAAAATTTTTCTGATGCTGATTTAGGGGTAGTGAAGTATTCTTTAAATCTCTTTTGTTTGACGATGCTTTCACCTGGTCTCTCTTCAACATTCGTCTTAACAATCGTCGTTACGCCTCTGTCTTTGTAGATCTTTTCATTTGATGCCGGAGCTGGAGCGTCTCCGTTTGCCATCGCTGCAGAAGTAAATCCGAATGCCAGCAGAAGAGTTAATAAAATCATTGATAATCTTTTCATTTCTCTCTCTCCTTAAAAATTGGATTTTGTACTCTTCACAGGGCATGAGACAAGACAGATAATTCTTGGCCGGGTCCAGTTGCAAAGACTATGAAATTAGGTGTTGCTCTACTTTTCAGCGGCCGCATCCAAGTAGTGATCCATGGATTTGAAAATATTATATTATAAAGGTCAAAAAAATACTATAAAATTCAGAATTTTTTGCGGACAAGTTTCTATCAAAAAATGCCCGTATTTACGTTAATAAAAGGAAACAGGATATAATAATGGATAGACTGGAAGTGAGTTTAAATCCTGAGGCTTCTAAAAGGCACTTCTGCCATCCGTTTTCTTCCATCCGTTTCATGGAAAGATGTTTTTAAGCAAATCAACAGGGAAAACAAAATTAAATTGAAGGAGGAGTTGCGTTAATGGATTATAAAAATATTACAGTGGCAGGAAGCGGTGTACTGGGAAGCCAGATTGCTTTCCAGACCGCTTTTAAGGGGTTCGAAACAGCCGTTTACGATATCAGCGATGAAGCCATCGGCAAATCGGAAGAACGCATGATGAAACTGAAGGAAAATTACATGAGAGATTTAAAAGCCACGCAGGAAGATGTGGATGCCGCTTATGGGCGGCTGACTTTTCATACGGACCTTCCGGAAGCGGTGGCACAGGCGGATCTGGTAATCGAGGCAATTCCGGAAGTCACCGACATCAAAATGGATTTTTACCGAAAGCTGGGCGGACTGGCACCGGAGAAAACGGTATTCGTGACGAATTCTTCGACTTTATTGCCGAGCCAGTTTGCTGAAGCAACTGGACGACCCGAAAAATTTCTGGCCCTGCATTTCGCCAATACGATCTGGATCAATAACACAGCCGAAGTCATGAAACATCCGGGGACGGATATGAAGATCTTTGATGAAGTGATTGAATTTGCAAAAGCAATCGGCATGGTCGCACTGCCGCTGTATAAAGAGCAGCCGGGCTATATTTTGAACTCGCTGCTCGTGCCGTTTTTGGAAGCTGCCGAATTACTGCTGGTCAAAGAAGTTGCGGATGTCGAGACAGTCGACAAGACCTGGATGATTGCGACAGGCGCACCGCTCGGGCCATTTGCCATCCTGGACGTCGTCGGTATCCGTACAGCGCATAATATTGTGCAGGCGAAAGCTGCTGCGACGGGCAGAGAAGATTTTGTGAAACTTGCCGGGATGCTGCAGACAGAATACCTCGATAAAGGCAAAATTGGCCGTGAATCCGGAGAAGGCTTCTATAAATATCCGAATCCTGCATTCGCCGACCCAGGATTCCTGAAAAACTGAAAAGCAGCGAAGAAATTTTCTTCACTGCTTTTTGCCGTTCTGTTATTTCAACTGGTTATCATTCCCGCCGTATGCGTTCCAGGGCGTTTTCGTGAATAATCAAATCAGAAAGGCGCAATTGTTCTGCGGCTTCATCGATCGCCTCCCCGCATTGATCGGCGAAAACAAGCTCGCCGCTTGTGACTGAGTAGCAATCGCCGCTGCCGATCGGCTCCGTGAGATCAGCTTTATAGTAGAAATCGCTGTAACGGAATGAGCCATCACGGAAGACAGTGATATTGTGCTGGCCGTCAAGCATTGAGTTGCCCAGCATATAAGGCGGATCAATATCGATCAGATCCAGGACTGTCGGTGCAATATCGACCTGGCCGCCGACGCTGTCATTGGTTTCACCGGCAGTTTGGCCTGGTGCTTTGATAAAGAGCGGCACACCATGATCCAGTTCAAAAAGATCGACTGCCGCTTTCGCACCGGCATCGTCTGCCAGTTCTGTTCCCGCCTGTGTCAATCCGCTGTCATGATCGCCGTAAAAGACGATGAGGGAATCTTCCCATAATCCTTCACTTTTCAGTTGGCCAATCATTTCACCGACTGCTTCGTCGACATAATGGACAGTATGGTAATAGCCTTTCACCAAATCGTCTTCATAACCGCTGAGATCCAATTTTTCCATGTCTGCCGGAAACTCATACGGCGTATGGCTGGTCAATGCAACCATGAAGGCGAAGAAAGGTGTTTCCAGATCGGCTGCATAGTCAACGGATTCCGACAGAAAATCCTTGTCATTCAAAGCCATGCCGATCTGCTGTTCTTCAGAAAAGTCTTTTTTGCTGTAAAATTTATCGAAGCCGATATTGTCATAGAAAATATCACGGTTCCAAAAACTCTTTTCAAATGCGTGCATGGCAGCGGTGTGATACCCGTAACGCTGCAGATGACCGGGCAATCCGTCAAAATCGTTGCTGGCGTATTGAGTATAGACGGAGCCCGATTTGATCGGAAGCATGGAAGAAAGCGTCAGAAATTCCGCGTCTGACGTTCTTCCCTCATGGGTCTGATGATAAAAGTGAGGGAAATAAGTTGCGTTATCCTTTAATTTGTTCAGATTCGGGGTCAGTTCCTGGCCGTTTATTTCCTGGTCGATGACAGAGGATTGAAAGGATTCCAATTGAACGACGATAATATTGGGCAGGTTCTCAGGAATCGGAGCCGCTTCAATTTCCGGCAGGGTATCGGGCAATAAATCCAGCTGCTCTGCAGAGAGGCTGCTGGTGCCGGCAAGACGCGCGGCTCCTTTCAGAAGGTCTGCTCCGTGGTAGCCCCAAAAACCAAGCTGATAGTATTCACGCATATTGGATATCGGGTTATCGACGAGCCATTCTTCCTGCTGCAAATAGCTCCAGGTAACAGGAGTGAAGAAAACGATCAATCCGGCTGCCAATCCGGCGCCGGCAATTTTAAACTTCTCTTTTCGCGGCAGTGTACCGGTATTATTGCGGATAAAATAGAGTACTGTGGAGAAGAGTAGAAGATCCGCGAAAAACCACAGGTCCTTCCAGGCCACGAGAGTCATAAAACCACCGCCGACACTGCTCATCTGTGGAACATCGGCAATCAGCGTGACACTGAGGAGATCTTCGAAATAACGGTAATACCATATGTTTGAAACGACCAATGTGCTGTGAAGAAACAGCAGGGATAAGAGCACCCAGCGCCTTGTTCTCGCTTTCAGCAATAATGTCCAGCTTGATAGCACCAGGACGGAAGCCAGGTTCAGTATAAAAAAGCCGACAGAAAAATCGGTGTCTGTGTAAACGCTGAAGAGGATTAATTTTGTCATTGAAATTGCCAAATAGATTATATAGTCAAGAAAGATCATTCTAGGGTGCACCTCCAGTAGCGAAATCGAAAAACCCTTTATTTTTCAGTACCTCTATTTGGCGCGGGAGAAACATAAAACAGCATGTTTCAGTTATGCCCGTACACTGTTAAACCAATAAAGACGACAGCCTTTTGAATTGTCACATCCCCGAATCATCTGTAAAATCGAAAATGCAAATGGAAAGGCAGAGGTTGTCTATGACAGCATTGGACTGGATTTTTACAGCAACAGCGATCATTTGGGTCTTTGAATTTATCCTGTTCCGCAACAGAGGGACAGGGGCGGAAGATCCAGTTGAAAAAGGATCTTTTGGGCTGATTTTCTCAGCACTGGCAGGAACGATTGCAGCTGCGGCGCTGCTCGGTGAGATGCGGTCGGTTCCGCAGGCAGAACCGTTGCTGAAAATTGCAGGCATCGTGCTTTTTGCGGCTGGCGTTTTTCTGCGGTATTGGGGGATCATCCATTTGAAGGCCCAGTTCACCCGCCATGTGACAGTGCGTAAAGGAGACGGCATAGTCAGCTCGGGCCCTTACCGGAAACTGCGCCATCCTTTGTATACGGCATTATTATTGATCGCCGTCGGCATGTCACTTTATTTCCAAAGCATTGCAGCTGCTGCAATTGGCGGAGCTTTCGTCGCCTGGACTTTGTCAAAGCGGATGAACGGCGAAGAAGCCATGCTTATTGCGGAATTCGGTGAAGAATACAGGGAATGGATGAAGCACCGGGCGAGGCTGATTCCTTTCATCTATTAGACGAAATAATGACAAAACGCCATCTCAGCACGAGCTGAAACGGCGTTTTGTTTTGTTCGATGAAAAGAAGCTCAGACAATCCTTCTGCCGCTTTTGCCAAGTGCATAATAGATGCCGTGCTGAAGACTTTGCAGGCATTCGAATTTTTTCAGGTTATTGTCGGATTGGACGATGACCATCGCCAGTTCCGGCGAAACACCGACCAATATCGTTTCAATGCCAAGCAGGCGGGAAGCAGCCCCAAGTTTATCAATCAGCCTGGCCGTATGTTCGGAAATGTGTTTGTGCAGCCCCGTCAGATCGAGCAGCAGGTACTGGGCCTGATGTTTTGGCAACTCGCTCAGGGTAGTGATGATGAGATCTTCCGAACGGTCCTCGTCATAGCTGCCGATCATTGGCACGACAACAATTTTTTCCAGTACCGGAATAATCGGCGAAGAAATTTCTTTGATGAGGTTTTGAAGCATTTTCGTCTTGTCATCGACCATCCGCTCAAGTTCCATAATCTTCATGGCTTCCTGCTTTCTGGACATTTCGTGGATATTCGACTGCACAGTGACATCGGAAGGGTAATATTCAACGATGCTGTATGGATTTTCGCTGTTTTGGTACTGGATAACCGAATACCAGAAATTGGTGCCGAAAAGACCGGTCAATACACCCGCGTAATGGGAAGGCACGAAAATCCCATCCAGTTCTTTCTGTTTGCGCTGGTTCATTTTGTACTCCCAGTCATCCTGGATGTGAAGCATAAAACGTTTGGTTTCTTCATCCATCTCAACGATTTTCACTTTGCCCCAGCCTGCAGGTGCATATGTATTGGACAGCCATTCAACCACATTGGAAGTGTTGATGTTCTTCATTTCCCGGAATCCTTCACCGACAACTACGCCTTGCCGGTATCCGGTAGTTTCAAGCACCAGCTTTGTTGCCTCAACTCCTGAAATCTCCCGGATCGAATCGAAAAATGTCTCCATTGCAGAAATCCAGAAAAACACCACATCTCCGCCATCGAATAAGACTTCACCCGTTTCGAGATCCCATTTCAGATCCACATCGCCAACAGTAATCTGCTTTTTCATCATCATAATTGTTCCTCCGATTTCCTGTCTATTCACCATTAAATTTCATGAACAGCAGTCAACTAATAAAAAATGTATAATTTCTGTATCTTATTCCCTGATTTTAAAAGTTTTAAGCACTTCCCGACTAAAATATTTCAGTGAACGGAAATGAACAAAAAAGCGGCACCCCCGAAAGGAGTGCATCGCTTTTTGTTCACTTAATTTTCAATCAGGTGGCTCAGGTAGCCATAGCCTTCTGCTTCCATTTCATCAGCCGGAATGAACAGAATGGCTGCGCTGTTGATGCAGAAGCGCAGGCCGCCTTTGTCTTTCGGGCCGTCATTGAAGACGTGGCCGAGATGGCTGTCGCCTGCCCGGCTGCGGACTTCGGTGCGCAGCATATTATAGCTGGTGTCGACGTGTTCTGTCACAACTTCCGGGTCAATGGGTTTTGTGAAACTTGGCCAGCCGCATTTCGAATCGTATTTGTCGGCAGAAGAGAACAGCGGTTCACCGGTTGCGACATCAATGTAAAGTCCCGGTTCATAATTATCCCAGTATTCATTGGAATAAGCGGTTTCGGTATCGTTCTTCTGCGTAACGTTATACTGAGCTTCGGTCAGTTTCGCTTTCAGTTCTTCATCGCTTGGCTTAGGATAATCCGCCGGATCGATCAAAGCGGGAATTTCCTGATCTTCAAGCGAATCAAATTCAATGTGGCAATAGCCATTCGGATTTTTTTCGAGATAGTCCTGGTGATATTCCTCCGCGAGGTAATAATGTTCCAGCGGCTCGACTTCCGTTACAATCGGCTTGTCATAGCGCTCTGCTTCAGCAGCCATAACCTTATCGATCACGGCGCGGTCTTCCTCATTTTCGTAATAGACACCGGTGCGATATTGGGTTCCTTTGTCATTGCCCTGCTGGTTCAGCAGGGTCGGATCGATGATGATGAAAAACTGGCTTACGAGACTTTCAAGGTCAATGCGCTCCGGATCATATTGAACATGAACCGTTTCGGCATGTCCCGTGTTTTTGTAGAGGACTTCCTCATAAGTCGGATTTTCCGTTGTGCCATTGGCATAGCCTGAAGTCACATCATAGACGCCGTACACACGGGCCATGTATGCTTCGACTCCCCAGAAACAGCCACCGGCAAACCAGATATCTTCCAGATTTTCCGTGTTGAATTCCAGATCCTTATTCGGATTAGCGGGAAAACGGGAAGTGTTCCCGGCTGCATCCGCCGTCGTGTTCGTGATGGAGGAAGGAGCTTCGGAAGTTCCGGTTGAACCGGGCATCGAACAGGCAGTGAGCAGCATAAGAAACAGCAGAAGAAGGGAGAATTTTATCTTCATTTCAAGCGACCGCCTTCCATTATTGGATGTTTTCAAATGTCTCGTAAATCTGTTCATTGCTGACATGCCCAGTCTGGCTTTTTACCATAACGCCGTCGCTGCCGATAAAGACGGATGTCGGGTAGCCGATGATTCCGTATTCATCGAAAGCAGGCCCGCCTTCATCCAATAAAACCTTGATGTTTTCCGTATTGTCGACGCCTTCAAACCATTTCGCAAACGACTCACTGCTTTTCTCGGCATTCGAGTCAGGGGAAACAATGGTCAGTACTTCGAAATCCGGTTCTTCGCCGGCCAATGTATTCAGTTCATTCATGCCTGCAAGGCAGATTGAGCACCAGGATGCCCAAAATTTGATATACACTTTCTGGCCTTCATATTCAGACAAGTCGTGCGTTTCTCCCTGCAAATCCACCAGCTGAAACGGGGGAGCAGGTTTGCCGTCATTCAATTGCCCGGCACCTGATATGGTCTGTCCGGCCGAACATGCGGAAAGCAATAAGGCGAATAAGATGAAAAGAGGCAAAACCGTCAATCGTTTCTTCATTGGAAATCACCTTTTCATTCGGGATGTCAGCGCTTACTTCCGCTTCTCCCCCTATCATATAGCGAAAATAGCCAGAAAGATATTCAGTTGTCTCAGCAAAGCGGGAAAAGGGCCAATTGCATCAGTATGTTCCACAAGCGAGTCAGATGAACATAAAAAGACGCTCCGAAAGACTGAGGTCCCTGCTGCTATCCTTCTATCAACCTGTGCAGATCCATGCGGTACAGGCGGCATCTCTCCAGCACGCTCGGCACTGTCAGTCCGGCCGCATCCATTTTCACCAGTTCTTCGAAAGTGACGAATTGCGCATCACAAACTTCACCTGGCTGAAGCTTCATGGCTGCCGGTTCAATTAATTCGGCAGAGCGCCAGATATAGCTGTCACGAAAATAGTGGCCGTATTTTATTTCGCCGATTTTCTTCAATTGCTCCGGAGCTGCAAGCAATCCTGTTTCTTCTTCCAGTTCCCGCGCAGCGCCTTCAGCACTCGTTTCGCGGGCAGTGATCGATCCGCCTGTAATTTCCCATTTCAGCGGATAGGTTTTCGCAGGGTCCCGCTGCGTTAATAAAATTCGGCCATCCGCATTTATCGTGAATATTTCCACTACAACGTGATATTCGCCTGGCGTCAATGCTATGTCGCGCTGATGCGTTTTGCCAAGCGAATTTCGCTTTTCGTCCACAAGATCCCAGTATTCCATGCCCATCACTCCCATGAGATGATTATAGTAAATTGGCAGCTGGATGGAAAGGACGGAAATTCCGAATCGGATAAAAGCATCCATCTATTATTGAATGGAATAAACGAAAAATAAATAAGGTGTTTTCGGAAGAACTTGGATATACTGAATGGGAACGTGCAATAAGCATGAGTATATTGAATTGGGGATAGCAAGATGGGTTACATCGAAGATTTACGGCAAATGGTAGGGCACCAGCCACTGATACTGGTTGGGGCAGTTGCAGTCATCGTTGACGAACATGGCCGCCTGCTGCTGGAAGAAAGACGATTTCCAAAAGGCGCATGGGGTTTGGCAGGCGGATTGATGGAACTCGGGGAATCGACAGAAGATGTCGCGAAAAGGGAAGTATTTGAAGAAACCGGGCTGGTGGTAAATGACTTGAAATTGATCAACGTCTATTCCGGGCCGAGACATTTTGTCAAAGCGGAAAACGGCGATGAATATTTTGTGGTCACAGCCGCTTATTACGCGGAAACATTTGAAGGCGAATTAACGGTGGATGAGCTGGAATCAATCAGTTTCGAGTTTTTTTATCCGGAAGAATTGCCGGAGCGCATTGTGAAAAGCCATCGCCGGATTATAGATGAATACCTGGAGAAATTCCATTCGGCGCGTTTTATGCCGATGAGATGATTTACTGAAAAGGCCGATTCCAAAATGGAACCGGCTATTTTTATTGTGAATATATGGAAGGTTTTGAAACGGGCTGTGTCGAATACCTAAAAGCAAGGGGGAAGATACATGACCAGAAAAGATAATGTTGCAGCAAAAATGCTGCAGGTGCTTGGCGTAATAATCATTGTCGCCTATACTTTCCGCGCACTTGCGATAGTGGATGAATTTAATGGCGGCACAGCATTTGAAGTGTTTCTGCAAGGGCTGATATTCGGGATGCTCCTGATTGGTTTTGGGGAAGTTATCAGGCTGATGCAGGGTCTGTTCAATCAGCGGGAACCTTTCCGGCCAGTTGAAGACGGGGAAACGGAAAGAAGAGCAGCATTGGCGAAAACGGGTGAAAGAACGGTGTCACTCGAAACCCGCAACAGAATAATGGATTATTATGCAAAGCAGAACATGATTGTGGACGATATCGAAGCGACGCCATACGACAGCTATTTTATCGTCCATCGTGATGATGAACGGGATATTGTCGATTTGAATAATTGGGAAGTGGAAATCCTGACAGAAAATCAATTGCGGAGCCAGCCGGAATTGCGTGGTTTGATCGAATAGAAGTGCGAAAAAAATTGAGGAGGTACATTAATGTTTTCTTTTGAACACATAGCTATTATGGTGAAAGATATGGACAAATCGGTAGCTTTTTATGAACAGGTTTTCGGTTTTGAAGTTCGATTCAGAAAGAAACGGGCAGATCGTGAAATGGTGTTCCTTTTTTTAAAGAACGCACCGCAAATTGAAATGGAACTCATCCAGGACATTGATCCAATACGCTCATATAGCTCGGAAGGCGTTGTAAATCATTTGGCATTCCGTGTAGAAGATTTGGAGAAGGCGATTGCTCATATCAATGAAAAAAGCACGCTGACTATTTCACCCGAAATCAAGCCGGCGGCGGAAGGGAAGATGGTCCTTTTTGAAGGATTGAATGGTGAAATACTGCAATTGATTGAAAAATCATAAACAGTCAGCTTGCTGTTACTGTCAGAAGCATCGCCTTATTTATTTTAATGAACCACATTGAAGATGTTCCTGGGGAACATCTTCTTTTTTATTTATAATCAATTTCGGCCCCTATTAACAGCTCCAAATTGGGTTAGCGCAAATAAATTCTAATCTGCGCAAATAAATC
>NZ_JRGN01000207.1 GCF_000775575.1 Planococcus sp. CAU13 | reverse complement strand
AACCGCAACTAAATCAATTATAAGCGCAACTAAAACAGTTCTAACCGCACCTGAAATTCCAAATCGCGCAACTAACAAAATAATCATGTATAATATTTCCAAAATATCGCGATATTTTTCTCCTTCCAAACAAAAAAGCTGCCCTCTGCGGACAGCTCTCATTTTATTTCCCCAATTGTGCATCAAAATAATTGATCGTTCCCTGATACAATCCCAGCGCCGCCTGTTCGCGGAATTGCTTGGAAGAAATGATTCGCTCTTCATTGTAATTGCTCAGGAAGCCGAGTTCGACGAGGACCGCTGGCTGGCGGTTTTCACGCAGCACGAGATAATTGCCCGGCTGCACGCCGCGGTCGCGGAGCGTCAATTTTTTTCCAAGGCCGTCATTCAGGTAGCGGGCAAGTTCTTTCTGGTAATCATGCATATAATACGACGTAAAGCCGGAGACGCTGTTGTCCTCCGTCGCATCGTAATGAATGCTGATAAAGGCGTCGGCCGCTGTATTATGGGCTTCAGCGACACGTTTCCGCAAATCGACATAGACGTCGGACTGACGCGTCATGCGGACTTCGGCGCCGGCAGCCTGCAGATGCTGCGCCAGCAGTTCAGCTGTTTTCAGTGTCAGACCTTTTTCTTCCGTTTTGCGTACGCCGAGCGTGCCGCCGTCATTGCCGCCGTGCCCGGGGTCCAGCACAATCGTCAAGCCGTCGAGTGTGCCTTTTTTGCGTTCGGGTTTTGCTTCTTCAGCTTCAATTTCCTGTGCACCGTCTGCAACCACCCATGATGCAATAAAACCGGTGCCGCCGTCAGCCAAAGAGACCTGATACCAGTCGCCTTCCTTCGCGACAACTACCAGTTGATCGCCGGCATTGGCGCGGGCGGCAACTTCAGAAGAAGTGGAAGCCTGGGAGCGGATATTTGTGCCGTTTGTCTGAACGGTTACAAGATCAACGCTTGTGTCGGATTTCTTTTCTGCAGTCTGGTTGGACAGATGGCCGTAGAATGAATAGACCCAGCCGGTTTTATTGTCTTCCAGTTGGATCTGCACCCAATTGCCTTCCAGCTGAAGGACCGGATAAACTTCGCCTTTTTTGACGGTGCCTTGCTTTGCGGAACTGAGATCGGCTTTTTTGCGGACATTCAACGCATCCACCGCGATTTCAATGGATGATACGTCGCTTGTTGCAGGTGCCGGATTCGTAATCGTGATGTCGTTGATGCTTATGTATTCTTTTGAAACGAATCCGCGGATCCCGCGGAATTCCACTTCAACCCAGTCGCCCGCATCGCTGATGACGTTCGCCTGTTCACCGGCGTTCATCTGCGTTAAAACGGATGCGGAAAGATCCGGCTGCGCGCGGACATTCAGCCGGTTTACGGAAGATACAGCCGTTTTCGCCGCTGCTGCAGCGGCGTTTTCCGAACTTTTCGTCAGCCAGGAAGCGATCCAGCCGGTTTCTCCTGACACGGCCACTTCGATCCAGTCGCCGCTTCTTGACAGTTCCTCGACAGCATCGCCGCCTTTCATGAATGCGATGACCGGGTAGCTGAGTCCCGGACCGCTGCGGACATTGATGGAAGCTTCGGCCACTTCAATGCCTGCTGTATTGGCGGAAACGTTGAGTTCATTGCTGAGTGGCAAAGCCTGTGAAATCATTAGAATAAGAACTATGTATGCAATAAAAGATTTTCGGCTCATACAGCACCTCCTCTATGGAACTTGATTTTATTTTAGCAAATAAAACATGCGAAATGTGAAAAAGGTTGACAAGGTGCAAAGGAAAATTTAAGATTAAGCTTATTATATGAAATCAACGCCTATGACGAAGAAAGTAACCGCATGATTGGCTGATAAGAGAGGGGAAGTCCCAGGCTGCAAACTTCCCTGCAGAAATGTGTGGCGAACAACACTTAAGAGGCTCTTTTCTGAACGATGCAGGCGACGCCGGCATTTAATAGGAAGGGACGGAACCGGCCGTTATCCGGGAATGAGAGGGTGCGATTTTTTCGCATCAACTAGGGTGGAACCGCGGAAGCTTGGATACAGGCTCTCGTCCCTTGCGCAAGCAAGGGGCGGGAGCTTTTTTGTATGGAAAAAAAGAGGAGTGAAAGACATGGGCAACAATATTCAATTGCCGCGCGGCACATACGATGTGCTGCCGGAACAATCCGCCAAATGGCAGGAAGTGGAACAGAAAATCAATGAGCTTTGCAGGCTGTACCAATACAAGGAAATCCGCACACCGATTTTCGAGCACACGGAATTATTCCAGCGCGGAGTTGGTGATACAACCGATATCGTCCAAAAAGAAATGTACACGTTCCAGGACCGCGGCGACCGTTCGCTGACGCTGCGTCCGGAAGGTACCGCTTCTGTCGTGCGTTCCTACGTGGAAAATAAATTATTCGGTTTGCCGGACCAGCCTGTGAAATTATCGTATATGGGGCCGATGTTCCGTTATGAGCGCCCGCAGGCAGGCCGCACGCGCCAGTTCGTTCAGTTCGGCGTCGAAGCGATCGGCTCAAAAGATCCGGCAATCGATGCAGAAGTCATTTCGCTCGCAATGGAAGTCTACCAGGCTGTCGGCTTGAAACAATTGCGTCTCGTCATCAATTCACTTGGTGATACTGAAAGCCGCGTGGCACATAAAGAAGCGCTGATCCAGCACTTCGAGCCGCGCATCGATGAATTCTGTGGGGACTGCCAGACGCGCCTGACGAAAAATCCGCTGCGCATCCTGGACTGCAAAGTCGACCGCGACCACGAGCTGATGGGGACAGCGCCTTCTTTGGCGGATTACCTGAGCGCGGAATCACAAATCTATTTCGATGGCGTTAAATCGTACCTTGAAGCGCTCGGCATCGACTATGTCGTCGATCCGAATCTCGTGCGCGGACTGGATTATTACAACCACACCGCATTTGAGATCATGAGTGATGCCGAAGGTTTTGGTGCCATTACGACGCTTTGCGGCGGCGGCCGCTATAATGGCCTTGTCGAAGATCTTGGCGGACCTGATTCGCCGGGCATCGGCTTTGCGATGAGCATCGAACGTCTGCTGCTCGCGCTGGAAATGGAAAAAGTCGAAATCGGCCAATCAACCAATCTCGAAGTCTATGTGATAGCGATGGACGAATCGTCGAAAATGAAAGCTTTTACGCTTGTGCGTGACCTCCGTGCTCAAGGCATTTCCGCCGATATGGATTTCAACGGCCGTAAAGTTAAAGCGCAGATGAAATCGGCGGACCGGAAACAGGCGGCATACGTGATCGTCATCGGCGAAACAGAACTGCAAAGCGGAAGAGCAGCCCTTAAACAAATGGCAACCGGCGATCAGCAGGAACTTGAGTTTGAGGCGATTGCGAGAGCTATTCTGGAGAACCGTCAATAGAGTGTTTTATTTATACCGTTAAGATAATGTTTTATTTATATAGAAGAAAAATGTGAAGAGATAATTGGAGGAGTTAGTATGACGAGAACGCATTATTGTGGTGAAGTGAACGAAACTGCGATCGGGCAGCGTGTTTCCATCAAAGGATGGGTACAGAAACGCAGAGACCTCGGCGGTTTGATTTTTGTGGATGTCCGTGACCGTTCGGGGATTGTGCAGGTCGTATTCAATCCCGAAATTTCAGAGGACAACGTGAAAATCGGTGAAACTTTGCGCAATGAATTTGTTGTGCATATCGAAGGACTGGTTGTGGCACGTGCCGAAGGCCAGGTCAATGAATCGCTGAAAACCGGTAAAATCGAAATTCAGGTGGATTCTGCAGCCATCATCAATGCTGCGAAAAACCCGCCGTTTGCGATTGAAAACAACACGGATGTCAGCGAAGACCTGAGGCTGAAATACCGCTATCTGGACCTTCGCCGCCCAGAGATGTTCGAAACGTTCAAGATGCGCTCTGAAGTCACCAAATCGATCCGCCGCTTCCTGGACAACGAAGGTTTCCTGGAAGTGGAAACGCCGATTCTGACAAAATCGACTCCGGAAGGTGCTCGCGATTATCTGGTGCCGAGCCGTGTCCATGACGGGGAATTCTATGCTTTGCCGCAGTCTCCGCAATTATTCAAGCAGATGCTGATGGTGTCGGGTTTTGATAAATATTACCAGATCGCCCGCTGTTTCCGCGATGAAGATCTGCGCGCTGACCGCCAGCCGGAATTCACGCAGATCGATATGGAAATGAGTTTCCAGACGATGGAAGATATCCTGGAAATGAACGAGCGTCTGATGGTGCAGATGATGAAAGAAGTAAAAGGAATCGACATTGAACCGAAATTCGAACGCATGGAATACACGGAAGCGATGGAGCGTTTTGGTTCCGACAAGCCGGATGTCCGTTTCGGCATGGAATTGATCAACGTGTCGGAACTCGTGAAGGATTCTGCGTTCAAAGTGTTTACTGGAGCAGTTGAAAACGGCGGCCAGGTGAAACTGATCAATGTCAAAGGGCAGGCAGCCAATTATTCACGCAAAGATATCGATGCACTCGGTGAATTTGCCGGCCGCTACGGTGCAAAAGGACTGGCGTGGCTGAAAGTGGAAGGAGACGTCGTCAAAGGGCCGATTGCGAAATTCTTCGAAGGCGAAGCGGCTGAATCCCTGATTGCGGCAGCTGATGCTGAAGCGGGAGACCTGCTGTTGTTCGTCGCTGATAAAAAAGCTGTCGTGGCGGATGCACTCGGTGCACTGCGAATGAAATTCGGCAAAGAACTCGGGTTGATTGATGAATCGGTTTATAAATTCCTGTGGATCACAGACTGGCCGCTGTTTGAATACGATGAAAAAGAAGGGCGTTATTTCGCGGCGCATCATCCGTTCACGATGCCTTTCGAAGAAGATATCGATAAACTTTCAACGGAACCGCAAAATGTCCGTGCACAGGCATATGACCTCGTATTAAATGGTTTTGAACTCGGAGGAGGGTCAGCCCGTATTTACCGCCGTGACATCCAGGAAAAAATGTTTGAAGTGCTCGGATTTTCAGAGGAAGAGGCGCGTGCTCAATTCGGTTTCCTGATGGAAGCCTTTGAATACGGCACGCCTCCACACGGCGGCATCGCGTTCGGCCTGGACCGTCTGGTCATGTTGCTTGCAGGACGCACAAATCTCCGCGATACCATTGCGTTTCCGAAAACGGCCAGTGCCAGCGACCTGTTGACAAACGCTCCAAGCCCTGTTGCCCAGGAACAACTTGATGAATTAAACCTATTACTGAATGTTCAGAATAATTCAAAAGGACTAGAGTGAATTGGTTGTAGAAATTTCGTGTGTGTGCTAATATAACCTTAGTAGAGAATCCTGATGTGTTCGTTACTAGCAATTCAGTTTTGACCCAACATTTTGTCGTCGGGAGACCGGATTTCAACGTGGCTAACATGCCTTAACCGGAAGTTATAAGCGGTGAAGAGGTCACCCACCTGCTAGAAGCGGGTTCAAAAACGATATGCAAGTCAAGGACGGCACGATTGGGATTCTCACTTAAAACTTTAATCATCCCTTCAGCAATTCAATTTGCTGGGGGGTTTTTATTTGTGTATAATTTCAGATAGATTAAACTTCAAACAAGGTACTCAACATGAAAGGCAGGAACCCTATGTTACATCAATTTTCACGAAACGAACTGGCTGTGGGCAAAGAAGGAATCGAAATGCTGAAGAATTCCACAGTGGCAATTCTTGGAGTTGGCGGAGTCGGTTCATTCGCAGCTGAAGCCTGTGCACGCAGCGGCGTCGGCCGCATCATCCTTGTCGACAAGGACAATGTCGACATCACCAACGTCAACCGGCAGCTGGTTGCAAATCTTTCCACGATCGGCCAGTCCAAAAGCGCTGTCATGAAAAACCGCATCGCTGATATCAACGAAGACTGCGAAGTCATCGATTTACATATGTTCTATACAGAAGAGACATATGAAGAATTTTTCAGCTACAATCCGGATTACGTCATAGATGCTTCGGATACGATGATCTACAAAGTGCATTTGATGAAGGAATGCCACAAGCGCGGCGTCAAAATCATTTCGAGCATGGGCGCAGCCAATAAAACGGACCCAACCCGTTTTAAGATTGCCGACATCTCAAAAACACATACGGATCCTCTCGCTAAAATCATCCGCAAGAAGCTGAAAGAAGCAGGCATCCGCAAAGGGATTCCAGTGGTATTCTCGGATGAAAGCCCGATCATTGTGCGCGAAGATATTGTCGGAACTGTCGGCAAGCCGGAAGCGGCGATCCGCAAAGCGAAAATGCCGCCGTCCTCCAATGCCTTCACGCCGTCAACAGTCGGCCTGATCTGCGCCAGCTGGGTGGTCAATGACATCACTTCATCGATCCCGATCAATCGAGTGCGCAACAATTAAAAAATCCGGCTCAATCAACTGAGCCGGATTTTTGCTGCTTACTATTTCTTTTTACGAAACGATTTCAGCTTCTCATAAATGCCCGCAAACTTTTTCTCTTCGCCTGCGATGACCGGTATATAGAATTCCGTTTTCTGCAGCTCTTTCGGCAAATACTCCTGATCTGCCCAGCCGCCGAACGAACCGATCGGCGTATCGTGCGGATAGATGTAGCCGCCGTGTCCGAGCTCCGCACTTCCGGCATAATGCGCGTCGCGGAGGTGCATCGGGATGTCGCCTGTCAGCCCTTTATTGATGGCGGAAGTTGCGGCATCGATCGCTTTATAGGCGGAATTGGATTTCTCCGACAGGCACATCTCGGCAACGGCCTGTGCCAGCGGAATCCGTGCTTCCGGCAAGCCGAGGCGGTCGGCCGCCTGGCACGCTGCCAGTACATGGCCGCCGACTGCCGGGTTCGCGAGACCGATGTCTTCATAGGCCATTACGAGCAAACGGCGGGTGACCGCTGTCAGATCCCCGTTTTCCAGCAGATGGGCCAGATAATACATCGCCGCGTTGACGTCGCTGCCGCGCACGGATTTCTGCAGCGCCGACAGCAGATTGAAGAAATGCGACCCTTTTTTGTCGCCGAACACGCCGACGCGTTTGATCATCTGTTCGATCATCTGGTCTTCGACGATGTATTTGCCGTCTTCTTCATCGGAAGCGATGACGATCGATTCCAGCATCGTCAATGCTTTGCGTGCGTCTCCGTTCGTGCCTTCGGCGATGCGCTCAATTTGTTTTTGTGAAATATCGATTTCCTGTCGTCCCAGGCCGCGCTTCGGATCATTCAAAGCCGTTTCGAGCAGCTTGACGATGTCTTCGTGTGTCAGCCGTTTCAATTGTTTGATTTCACCGCAGCGGGAGCGGATGGCCGGGTTGACATCGTGGAACGGATTTTCGGTCGTCGCACCGATCAGCACGATCGAGCCGCTTTCAACATGCGGCAGCAGCGCGTCCTGCTGGAGTTTATTGAAGCGGTGGATTTCATCCAGGAATAACAGGACTTTCCCTGTCATCCGGGCTTCCTTGACAACATCCTCCACATCTTTTTTGCCGGAAGTCGTCGCATTCAGCGCGATGAACGGCAGATTCGAAGTCCCGGCGATGGCGTGGGCGATCGACGTCTTGCCGATTCCGGGATCGCCATACAGCAGCATCGACGGCACATGACCATTGTGTATCATTTTATATAAAGCGGTATGCGGGCCGATGACGTCCTGCTGTCCGACGACTTCGTCAATCGTGCGCGGCCGCATGCGAAAAGCCAATGGTTCGTTGTGCAATGAAAAAAACTCCTTCCATAAATCCTTCCTTTAAGTATATCGCGGCGCGTTTCAAAAGTCATTGCAAGTCCATATACGTCAAATTATGCTATACTGTTTTGAAGAATAAGGGAAATTGACTCCAGAGGTGTATCAATGAAGATTTCGACAAAAGGCCGATATGGCTTAACCATAATTATTGCACTGGGAAAAGAATACGGTGAAGGGCCCCTGCCGCTTCGGAAAATTGCGGCGGAACACGACCTGTCAGAGGCGTACCTGGAACAATTGGTGGCACCGCTGCGCAATGCCGGACTGGTGAAAAGTGTCCGCGGTGCTCACGGCGGCTATATGCTGGCGCGCCCGCCAAGGGAAATTTCGGCGGGAGATGTCATCCGTGTGCTGGAAGGCCCGATCCAGCCGGTTGAAGGAATCGAAGACGAACCAATGCCGCAGCGCGAATTGTGGATACGCATTCGCGATGCGGTCAAGAATGTGCTGGACACCACGACGATCGAAGACCTGGCAAACCAGCAGGAATCAACGACAGAAAATTATATGTTCTATATATAAGGGAGTTTATACGATGAATCGAATTTATCTTGACCATGCGGCCACTTCTCCGATGCATCCGGAAGTGGTCGAAACGTTTTCAAAAAGGCTGGCAGAAATTTTTGGCAACCCGTCAAGCATCCACGGCACCGGCCGTGAAGCGAGAAAAGTGCTCGATGAATCACGCAGCCTGCTAGCAAAAAGCATTAATGCGGACGATCCGGAAATCATTTTCACAAGCGGCGGAACAGAAGCGGACAATCTGGCCATTTTCGGCACCGCGCTGAAAAGGGAAGGCAGACACATCATCACGTCACAGATTGAGCATCATGCCGTATTGCATGCCTGCCAGAAACTGGAACGTGACGGCTATGAAGTCACGTATCTTCCGGTGGGCAGCGACGGACTCGTGAAGGCGGATGACGTGAAAAAAGCGCTCCGGGACGATACAATTCTTGTGACGGTCATGCTCGGCAACAATGAAGTCGGCAGCATGCAGCCGATCGCTGAAATCGGGGCCATACTGGAAGGCACCGAAACGGTCTTCCATACGGACGCGGTTCAGGCATACGGCGTATTGCCGATTGACGTCGAAGAGCTGAAAGTGGATTTATTGTCCGTATCAGCCCATAAGCTGAACGGGCCAAAAGGCGTCGGTTTTCTTTACCAGCGAAAAGGCGTGAGCCTCGCTCCGCTAAGCTACGGCGGCGAACAGGAACGGAAGCGCCGTGCGGGAACTGAAAATGTTCCCGCAATCAGCGCGTTCGCGAAAGCTGTATCGTTATCGCTCCAGACAATGGAACAAAAAGCAGCCGACTACCAGCAATACAAAGAAATTTTCAAAGGGACGCTCAACGAAGCGGGCGTTGACTATAAAGAGAACGGCAGCAATCAGTTGCCGCACATCCTCAATTTGAGCATCAAAGGAATTGAAATCGAATCGTTCCTCGTCAATTTGGATATTGCCGGCATTTCCGCTTCCAGCGGTTCGGCATGCACCGCCGGTTCCATCGATCCCTCACACGTTTTGGTGGCGATGTACGGTGAACAGGCGGATGAAATACGCAATTCGATCCGTTTCAGTTTCGGCTATGGGCTGACACTGGAACAGGTACAGCAAGCGGCTGAAAAAACAGCCCAAATCAGTAAGCGCCTGGCGCTAAAGTGAAAAGGTGATGGATATGACAGTTAAAGCACCGCAGGATACGCGGGTTGTTGTCGGCATGTCCGGAGGGGTCGACTCTTCGGTTGCCGCTTATTTATTGAAGGAACAGGGCTATGACGTAATCGGCATTTTCATGAAAAACTGGGATGACACCGATGAAAACGGCGTCTGCACAGCGACGGACGATTATGAAGACGTCATCCGCGTGTGCAACCAGATCGGCATTCCGTATTACGCCGTCAACTTCGAAAAACAATACTGGGATAAGGTTTTCACTTATTTCCTGGATGAATACAAAGCCGGCAGAACACCGAATCCGGACGTTATGTGCAATAAAGAAATCAAATTCAAGGCATTTCTGGAGCATGCACTGAGTCTCGGTGCGGATTATTTGGCGACCGGCCATTATGCACAGGTGGAACGCGCGGAAAACGGCGAAACGAAAATGCTGCGCGGCAAAGATAACAATAAAGACCAGACATATTTCCTTAACCAGCTGGATCAGGAGCAATTATCCAAAGTGATGTTCCCGATCGGCCACATGGAAAAGAAACGGGTGCGTGAAATCGCTCTTGAAGCGGGTCTTGCCACTGCAACGAAAAAAGATTCAACCGGCATCTGCTTTATCGGTGAGCGCAATTTCAAGGAATTCCTCGGGCAATATCTGCCGGCACAGCCCGGTTCGATGGAAACGATGGAAGGCGTCAAAATGGGTTCGCATGACGGCCTGATGTATTACACAATCGGCCAGCGCCAGGGGCTTGGCATTGGCGGAGCGGGCGACCCGTGGTTCGTCATCGGTAAAGACCTTGAAAGAAATATTTTATATGTGGGGCAAAATTTCCATCATGAAGCTCTTTATTCAGACAGCCTGAGTGCGGCAAACTTGAGCTTCACGTCGGATTCAATGCCGGCTGAAAAATTCGCCTGCACAGCGAAATTCCGCTACCGCCAGGAAGACACAGGCGTTACAGTGGAACTGAAGGACGGCGAAGCGATCGTCACATTCGATGCGCCGGTTCGTGCCATCACTCCTGGTCAGGCAGTCGTTTTTTATGACGGCGATGTGTGCCTCGGCGGCGGGACGATTGATAAAGTGTTTAAAGAAGGCGCACGCCTCGAATACGTCGGCTAATGGGAGAGGTTTGGATGAATTACAATGAAATCGGCATACAGGCCATACAGGACGGCGAAACAGAACGAGCGGTGGAGGCTTTCACGAAAGCGATCGAAGAAGAACCTGAAAATCCGCTTGGCTACATCAATTTTGGCCACGTTCTGTCTTCAATGGAAGAAACAGAGCGGGCCGAACGCTTTTTCCAAAAAGCGATCACACTCGATGAAACATCTGCAACCGCCTATTATGGCCTTGCAAATCTTTATTTCAACGCGGAACGCTATGAAGAAGCGCTGAAGCTTTACGAAAAAGCGGTGCAGTATAACCTGGAAGGCGCCGACGCCCTGTTCATGATCGGCAAATGCCTGGAGCGCCTCGGCCAGACGAAACTGGCGCTGCCGTATCTGCAGCGCGCAGTCGAACTGGATGATACGGATGTTGCGGCGCGCATGAGCTACGGCGTCACGCTAGCTTCACTGGAACTGTTTGAACTGGCGGAGCCGCAATTCATCAAAGTGCTCGAATTGGAGCCGGACCATTCGGACGCCCATTACAATCTGGGCGTCCTGTATGCCGTGTCCACAACCCGCACGGAAGATGCACTTTACCATCTCGAACGGGCATTTACACTTGATGAAGAAAATGAAATGGCACGCTATGCATATGATATGATTAAGACAAATCTTCAATAAAGAGAAACTTCATTCAGTGGTGGTTTTCTTCACCCCACTGAATGTTAGTTGATCCAATCGGGTTTTTA
>NZ_JRGN01000159.1 GCF_000775575.1 Planococcus sp. CAU13 | reverse complement strand
CAGAGCTTAGCGGGCGCCGTCGCTTTTCTTAATCAATAGGACAGATCCTTAATGGAAAGTCCCAGTTTCTTCATCAATTCAATCGCTTCGTCTTTTTCTTCAGGTGACAGCGCGCTTGTCAATTCATGGAGATGCTTCTCGTGTTCAGGGAAAATGCGCGCCATGAACTCTTTTCCTTCTTCTGAAATTTCCGCATACGTCACCCGGCGATCCGTCGGGCAATTGATCCGGGCAATATAGCCCCGTTTCTCCAGTTTATCAATGACATACGTAATCGATCCGCTGGCAAGCAGGATTTTTCCGCCAATTTTTTGCAGTGGCTGTTTGCCCTTATGATACAGCAACTCCATTACCGCGAATTCCGTGGGGTTTAAGCCATTTGCCTGGAAGAATTGATTGGCCTGCTCGGAAATCGCTTTATGTGCGCGTGACATTACGATAAATAATTTCAATGATTGTCTGATCTCTTCATTCATGCTATCCACTCTTTTCCACTTAATAAACGCTATAAATTAAATTATAGCCCTTTTCCAAGAAATTGGCATCCCTATGGTTTGCCGGATAATTCAGCCGATGATTACGCGCTCTTTCGGATAGTGGAATTTTGTCGGATCCGTCTTCCCGCCGATAGTAAACAGGAATGAGATGAGTCCTACCCGTCCTATGAACATCAGCACCATGATCGTCAATTTGCCGACCGACGAAAGATCATCGGTTAATCCAAGAGACATCCCACAGGTACCGAATGCACTTGTTATCTCAAAAATGATTTCAATGGCTGTAGCTTCCGGTTCAGTTATGAAAAGAATCATGGATGAAACAATGACCATAAAGCCCGCCAGGATAATAACTGCGTATGAACGAAAAACATCAATCAACTGGATTTCCCGTTTAAAAATCTGGATGGTGTTTTTGCCTCTGGCGAAATTGATAAGAAACAGAATGGCAATAGCCAGTGTAGTCGTCCGTATACCGCCCCCGGCAGAACTCGGAGAAGCCCCGATAAACATCAGCACACTCATGAAAACATTTGTGGCCTCGTCAAACTGGGTTATATCGACCGTGACCAGACCGCCTGAGCGGGATGATACCGAATGGAACATCGCCGCGAACAGCGTTTCATGCCAGGACATTTCCCTGAAAGCCTTTAAAGATTCCAGCATCAGGATTCCCATCGCGCCGATGGCCAATAAAATCCCAAAAGTGCTGACAGTGATTTTCGTGAACAGGGAGAAGCGGAAGTTCTTGTCTTTATTGGACAGGAATTCCTTCAATTCAATCAGGACCGGGAAGCCGATTGCGCCAAGAATGATCAGGATCATATTGATGATCTGGACAAAATAATCATTGAAATACGGCACCAGTGAGTTTCCGGTTATATCAAATCCGCCGTTTGTCGTTGCAGTGACTGATGCAAAGACGCCCTGCAGCAGCGCTTCATTGAACGTATCGTAGTATTGCAGGAAATAGAGCGTCAGGATGATCGCGCCGATAAGTTCAATCAACAGCAGGATGGAAATGATATTCCGGATCAGCTTGACGACGCCAGCCGTCGTCAGCTGGTTGTGGTCGACCATGATCAGCTGACGCTCGCGGAGGCCGATTCTTTTTCCGAGCAATAGCCAGAAGAAAGTGCCGATCGACATGATTCCGATGCCTCCGAGCTGGAGAATGAACATAATAACGACGATGCCGAACACCGTATAGGTTTCTGATATATTGACTACCGTCAGGCCAGTGACACTGACCGCACTGATGGCAGTGAACAGCGTATCAATTAAGGACACGCTTACGCCATCCTGATGGACTCCGGGGAGCCGCAATAACAGAAAAGAAATGCTGATGGCAGCGAAGTAATAAGACGCAATGGCCTGTGCAGGTGTTAGATTACGGATTTTTTGAAACGATTTATTCATATGCAGGAAATCCTTTCGACTTCTGTTATCTACCTATTCTATGTAAAGAATTTGAAAAAGGAAAGAGAAATTATTCTTCGCCGCACTTCGGGCAGTAAAAAACAGCAGAAATGAGTTCCTGCTGTTTTCATTATTCCTTATTATTTTTGCTGTTGCCTTTTTGTTTGCTGTTGTCTCCACTGTTGCCATTATTGCTGCTGCGATTTTCGTTCTTGCCATGCTTCGCTGGCGTTTCCGGTTTATTTTCATGGCCTTTTCCATTATCATCTTTATCTTTCTTTTTTTGCTGGCCGGGTGCATTTTCTTTTCCTATATTGGCCGGTGGCTCAACAGATTTATCCTTTTTATCCTGGCCCGGCACTTTTTCGCGCTGCTCCTGGCCTGGAGGATTCGGTTTTCCTTTTTCAGCGGCCGGTGTCTCTTTGCGTTTTTCCTGGCCTGGAGGGGCTTGTTTTTCGCTGGTTGCAGGAGCTTCCCCGCTGTTGTCTGCATTCTTGTCTTCCTGTTT
>NZ_JRGN01000350.1 GCF_000775575.1 Planococcus sp. CAU13 | reverse complement strand
TTTCTTCAGGGAGTTCCCTATGTCCAGAGTGTGATATACCAGTTCAGCAAAGGTTCGCCCCAGAAATAGACGATAATCGCTCCCGCCGCAATCGACGGGCCGAACGGAATCGGTGTTTTGCGTCCCTGCCCCGTTACGCGCAGGACGATGATGCCGACAATTGCTCCGATCAACGAGGCAAAGAACAGCGTCATCAAAGTTCCGGCTGTGCCGAGCACAAGGCCGATGACGAAGAACAGTTTGATGTCGCCGCCTCCCATTCCGCCTTTTGACACAATCGATATCAGCAATAAAATCAGGAATCCGGCCGCAGCGCCGAGCAGCGCGTCCCACCACGGATCGAGCGGAATAAAAAAGCGCAAGAGGAGCAGCGCAATCCCGAATGGCAACAGCACTTTATCCGGAATGAGCATATAGGCGATATCCGACACCGTGATGATGACGAGCATCGACACCAACAGAATAGCGATAATCAATTCCGGCGAAAAGCCGTAATGCCAGAATGAAAGAGCGAAAAGTGCGGCGGTCACCGCTTCCATCAGCGGATAGACCCAGTGGATTTTTTCACCGCACGAACGGCATTTGCCTCTCAGGAAAAGATACGAAAACACCGGCACAAGATCGAGTGCGGTCAGACGACGATCACATTTCGTGCAATGCGAAGGCGGAAATGCGATGGATTCTTTTTTCGGCACACGCAGCCCGACGACGTTGAAAAACGAGCCAAAGACGAGCCCGAAAACATAAAAGAAAGCTGTGTACGTAATTGTCATGGAAACCCTCATCACTTTTGAATTTTATGGTAACTACTCAGAAAAAAGGAGAAATCAATGTGATTTCTCCTTTCAAGGTTTTTCAGGGATTGTTAATGTCGTCCCGGCTCTAACAAGATAGTCAGACATATTATTGGCTTTTCGGATGGCATCGACGCCATTCGCATCTCCGTAGTATTTCTCGGAAATCATATACAGCGTATCGCCTTTGACCACTTTATGGAAAATGGCCGTCTGTGCGCCTGCAACCTGGTCGTTCATGCCAGCAGCCGATGCTTCGCCGTCCACTGTCACGTCGACATCAACTTCGACATCCGCTGCAGTTTCGTCTTCTTCAGCAGTGGCCAGATCGACACCGTCGTTTTTCGGAAGCGGATCAATTTTATTGGCCGGAGGCGGTGCGTCGACTTTCGGCAAGGTATCAGAGAGTGCAATCAGGTCCGGGCGGTAGAACGCCGAAAAGCTCAGCGTCACTTCCAGGATATCGTCTCCGGTATCGACTGTCGTCACTTCACCGTTTGACTGGAAATCGATCGAATCGATGATCAGAATGCGTTTCATTGATTCGATTTCCTGGATGAAACGGGTGATGCCCGCATAGTCATCGGTTTCAAACGTCACCGTCGTCTGGACCTTCTGGACATTTTCAATGCCTTCTACAGGATACAATAATTCAAGCGGCGATTCCGCGATGTCGATCGTCTGCACCTGTGAACGCGACAGGAGTTCCGCCTGTTCCAGCTGCAGCACGATCAATTCCGAAAGCGGCTCGACCGATACCCGTTGCTGCAGTTCGGTCGTCGACACTCGTTCTTCCACCGGCAGCGCCTTCAATTGTTCCTGCAGCGCCATCAGCACTTCACGCTCCGATTTGAAACTTTGCTCCGCCATGATCCGCGCTTCCTTGGCAGGCGAGTACACCATGAAATAAGCATAGGCGGAAATCGCCAGAAGGAATAAAACCGCAAGCGCAACCAGCGCCGTATCTTTTTGTTTCTTCGTCAGACTACTCATTTGTGTCCCCCTCCGTTTCTTCTGGAGTGGTTTGGGTATCTGTATTGACGTCGACGTTTACATCGACATCCGTTTCAGTAGCCGGAGTTTCTTCGACAGCTTCTTCTTCCACCGGCTCTTCGATGATATTGCCTTCAGCGTCCAGCACCGGCAGGCGGTCATCGACGAACACGAGTGAATATGTAGCGAGGTATCTCGGCGTTTCAATCGTCTGTTCTTCTTCGACAGCCGCTTCCTCGTCTTCTTCAGCAAGAATACTTGCTTCACTCTGAACGGAATCAAGGGATGCATAGTCAATCAAGCCCGAGCTTTTCAGCTGCGCCAGGTAATAAGCGGCGTCCCGCGTAGCATCAAACTGGACGACCAGCGTAGCGGTATTCGGTGCACCAAAAGTAATCTGGTCAAAGAAGCCGCGAGATGGCAACAGGCGTGCCAGCTCTTCCAGCAGCGGAATCGTATCATACTGATAACTTTCCGCCCAGTCAACTGTCACTTTCAGCTGCTGCTCTTCATTCATGCCGCTGGATGCTTCAAGCTGTGCACGGACGGTCGCCTGCTGGAGAGCCAGTTCCATACTTTGTTCGGACAAAACTGCCTGTTCGGCCGCTTCGCCTTTCGCCATAAAGAACAGCGTTACAAAAATTATAAGTCCCAGCAATAAAATAGAAAGCGCCGCAATGAGGAAGGCGGGACGTTCCCGCTCCTTCTGCGGCAATAAGTTAATATCTACTAACATCGTCACACCTCTTTCAGCGCCAGACCGATGGCACGGTTGAAACGTCCATGGACGATATCACCGTATTCGGTAGTGATGGGTTTCAGGACAAGCGGCTGGACGGGAATGGAAAAGCGCCCTTCAAAGCGTGCCTGGAATGTATACCATTCCTCAAATTCACCATTGCAGATGATCTGCGTAATGCCGTCTTCGCCTTCATTCATATTATAGCGGTAGAAATTGGCCAGTTTTTCCGTTTCAGCAATGATGACATTCATCAAGGCCGACGGATCACCGGCAAACGAACTGAATTCGGACAAGTCGACCGGCCGCATGAACAACGGGAAATGTTCATGGAAAATCGACACCGTCATTTTATTGCCCTGCAGATCGATGAGCATGACATGGTCGTTCATTTGGATGTCATGCTGCAGATAGGCCAGGCGGTAAAGCGCGAGCGGCGTGATATCAGCAACAACCGGATCTAGCTTCGAATCGTGGAAAGCACGTTCGAAATCATGGACCACCGATTCCTTGGAAGCAATGATGATCGCTTCCGGTTTTTCCGAATCCGCGTGGTAAGGCACCACATCGAACACGGGATCATCAAACGGCAGATAGAGAGTCGAGCCGATTTCAATGAAGAAATGACCTTTTAGCTCATCCACCGCGACATCTTCGGGGTAAGGCACTTTGCGGATAATAACAAATTCGTCGGGGGCGAGGAACCGGACCGACTTTTTGGAGAGTCCCCACTGAATGACAGCCTTATCGAGCACCGAGCCCAGCGCTTCGAAATCCGTGATCCTGCCGTCTTCCAGGACGCCCGCCGGGAGTGGAAACTCCTCGGCGAAGGCAACCTGCAGCGGATCGACCGATTTCAAATCGACATGGCGAATTGCATCTTCTTCTATTGTAATGGTCGCAACACGCGTTTTTCTCGATAAGAACGATAAGGCCATTTTTTCAGCTCCTAAAATCTTGATAATAAATTATGGTGTCGTTACAGCAGTTCCAGTGATGGTTGTTAATTCTCCATCGCTACCTTTTTGTGGGTCATCGTTAATATCTTTTACTGATGCATTAGAAAAACTAATTTTTTGATTACCATTACCTGTAGGCACTTCAGTAGCGGTTAGAGATAGGTCACCATCTCCATTTTTAGCAATAGTGTAAGTAATCGCATCAAATTGTCCGTGATTTTCAATATAAGAATCTAAATCATCTTTTTCAATAGTTACAGTTACTTCATTTTCAGCTGAATATATTTTTGCTGCACTCAAAATATTTAGTGCATCACTTTTCACTGCATTATAACGACTATTCTCAATAATATTCCCAATCGCTGGAATCGCAATCGCTGCGATAATAGCCAAAATAACGATAACTGCCAAAAGCTCGATCAGCGTCATACCTTTTTCGTTTTTCAATCTTTTTTGCATGAATTTCTTCATTCTATTTCCTCCCAATAACCTATTTTTGGTACTTTATGAGTACATCTTTAGTATAGCAAGTCTTCCCAATTTAACAAGTGTTTTTCCGATAATTTTACAATTTTTTTAAGAAAATTAATCATAATTAAACTACATATTGTCAATATTTTGAAACATCTCAAACATAGGCAACATAATAGACATGACTATAGTCCCGACTAGAGCTGCAAGCACAACAATCATCAGCGGTTCTATCAACGCCTTCAATCGGTCGGTCTCCGCTTCCACTTCTTTCTCGTAGAAATCAGCCACTTTATCAAGCATATGATCGAGAGAACCGGTCTGTTCGCCGATCTGGATCATATGTGGAATGAGCGGTGGAAACGCCCAGTGGTTTTTCATCGGTTCGGTCAAAGAACCACCCCGTTCCAAACTGTCGCGTGAAGCAAGAATGACTTTCGACATGACCGCATTACCGACGACTTTTTCGACCATCGTCAATGCCTGTAAAATCGGAACGGAACTGGAGAACAGCGAACTTAATGTCCGCGTCAATCGCGCCAGTGCCGACTTTTTCAAGATGCGGCCGAAAATCGGCATTTTCAGCAGCATTGAATCCAGGATGAAATTGCCCTGTTCATTGCGGCGCATCATCCAGATCGTCATGAAAATTCCGAGACCCGCCAAAACGAGCAAATACCAGTACTGAACTGTAAGATCACTTGCTGCCATTACCATTTGGGTCAGCATCGGCAATTCGCCGCCGAAGCCCTGGAACATTTCAGCGAACATCGGAACGATTGACGACAACAGGAAAATGACGACGCCGATGGCCAGAACGCCAACTACCAAAGGATAAGACATCGCCGATTTCACTTTTTGACGTGTCTGGTACGCTTTGTCGTAATAAGTGGCGAGGCGATCAAGCGACTCGTCGATATTCCCCGATAACTCCCCCGCTTTGATCAAGTTGATCGTCAGCGGTTCAAAAATCTTAGGATGCTTACGCAGCGAATCGGACAGCGAATTACCTTTTCGCAGATCTTCGTCAATGCTCGCGAGCGTTTTTTGCAGCGGCTTTGATTCGACCTGCTGCGATAAAATTTTGACAGAATCGACGATCGTCACGCCCGCCCGCATCAGTGTAGAAAACTGGCGCAGGAACATGATGAACTGATCGCGTTTGACGGGGTTGCCGATGACGATGTCTTTTTGCAGCGCGGTTTCAGCGATTTCGCGGATTTCAATAACCCTTACTCCGTCATCGCGCAATTTTTCGATTGCTTCGCGCCGGTTGCCGGCAACTACGACGCCGGCCCGCACCCGCTTGCGGTCTCTTCCTTCATATTTAAAGCGCGCCATGTTACTCCTCTCCTTCCAGGAAAGGCTGGGCGATCTGTCTTGTAATCTTGCCCTGCGCCAATAGCTCCTGTACGGAAGTTGCCATCATGTGCATGCCGGCAGCCCGGTTTGTCAGGATGACGTTCGGGATCTGGTGCACTTTTTCAGTGCGGATCAGGTTGGCGACCGCCGGATTCGAAATCATGATTTCGGTTGCGGCGACGCGTCCTTTGCCGTCCGCTGTCGGCAGCAGGCGCTGCGCAACAACGGCTTTCAGGATGCCGCCGAGCTGCGTCCGCACCTGTGACTGCTGTTCAGGCGGGAAAACGTCTATGATCCGTTCGATGGTCGTGGCGGCGCTCGATGTATGCAGTGTGCCCATTACCAAGTGACCCGTTTCAGCGGCAGTGATTGCCGTCATGATCGTTTCCAGATCACGAAGCTCACCGACAAGAATAACGTCGGGATCCTGGCGCAGTGCTGCGCGCAGGCCGTTTGCGAAACTGTTCGTATCAAAGCCGACTTCGCGCTGGTCGATGATCGACGTGCCGTGGCGGTGCAGGTATTCGATCGGATCTTCAAGTGTGATGATATGTTTCGTCATTTCTTCATTGATGTGGCGGATCATCGCAGCTAACGTCGTTGATTTCCCTGAACCTGTCGGACCTGTTACAAGTATCAGGCCCTGGTGCATTTCCGCCAGTTTTTTCAGCGTCTGCGGCATTTTCAGGTCTTCGACAGTCGGCACCACAGTGGGAATGGCCCGAAACGCGTGTGAAATCGAGCCCCGCTGATGGAATGAATTGACACGGTAACGGCCGATTCCGGCGATGGCGTAGGAATAATCCATCTCGCCTTTTTCAAGAAACGTGTTCCACAGCGATTCAGGCATAATGGCGCGCCCGATCGCTTCCGAATGTTCCGGTGTCACCGGGTCTTCCCCGTAGCGGCGCAATGTACCGTGCATCCGGAACACCGGCGGGATGCCTGTCGTCAAATGGATATCGGAGACATTCAATTCTTTTGCCGCTGTCAAAACTTTATCGATATAGGTGGTGGTAGTCTGCATAACTTATTCTGCAATCGCAACGCGGAGAACTTCCTCCGTCGTGGTCATGCCCTCCTTCACTTTTAATAAGCCGTCGTCGATCAGGAAGATGGTTTTATTTTTCACGGCGATGTCGCGGATTTCCGCGGCTGTGCCGTTGCGGTTGATAACGTCTTTAATGGCTTCATTGACAATCAATACTTCATGGATCGCCATACGGCCTCTGTAGCCGGTCATATTGCATTGCGGGCAGCCTTTGCCGCGCGCTATCTTGTCGATCGTCAAACCGCGTTTCGAGAATATCTCTTTTTCACGGAGCGTCGCCGGTGTGGTTTCCCGGCAGTCCCGGCAAACTTTTCGGATCAGCCGCTGCGCAACCACCGCGTTCAGGGAAGCGGTGACAAGGAACGGTTCGATGCCCATATCCATGAGGCGTGTAATCGACGCAATCGAGTCGTTCGTGTGGATCGTGCTGAGAACAAGGTGCCCCGTCAGAGATGCACGGATCGAAATATCGGCCGTTTCCTTGTCCCGGATTTCCCCTACCATGACGATATCGGGATCCTGGCGAAGGATGGAACGCAGGCCGGCGGCGAACGTCAACCCAACATTCGAATTCACCTGGATCTGGTTGATGCCTTCCAGCTGATACTCGACCGGATCTTCAACGGTGATGATATTGACTTCTTCGCTGTTGAGGCGATTGAGCGCCGCGTAAAGCGTCGATGATTTACCGGAACCGGTCGGGCCAGAAATCAGCACGATGCCGTTCGGCTTTTCAATTTCCTTCATAAAGCGCTGCATATTCAAATCGTTGAACCCGAGTTTCGCAATGTCGGTCAGGTTGGCGCTGAGATCCAGTATCCGCATAACGATTTTCTCGCCGAACACAGTCGGCAAAGAAGAGACGCGCAGATCGATCGGGCGGAAATCGACATTCGTCTTGATGCGTCCATCCTGCGGTATGCGGTTTTCCGTGATATCAAGGTTTGCCATAATCTTGATGCGGGCGGTTACCATCTGCTGCATCGATTTCGGCAGTATGCGTTCCGTGCGCAAGGAACCGTCAATCCGGTAGCGCACGAGCACTTTGTCTTCCTGCGGATCGAAATGGACGTCACTCGCTTTCTGCGAAACGGCGTTCGACAGGACCTGGTTGACGAGCCGGACAATCGGCGCGTCGAGATCATTGAGTTCTTCCTGCTGCTCTTTTGTCACCTGCGGCAGTTCTTCGAGCAAGTCATCATAGGATTCTTCGTCGTAATATTTCGCGATGGTTTTCATGATATCGTCTTTCGACGCAATCGCCGGTTCGATATTGAAGCCGGTCGTCAGGCGCAGATCGTCGATCGTGATGATATCCATCGGATCGGTCATGGCGATGTATAATTTATCGTTTTCGCGTTTCAGCGGCACGAGCATTTTGCGCTTTGCCACTTCTTTCGGCACCATATTGAATAATTTCGGATCGAACGGATAGCGGTACAGCGTAACGTGCGGGATGCCGAGCTGGACTTCAAGCGTCTCGATCAATTGCTGCTCGGTGATGATCCCCCGCTGCAGCAGCACATCGCCGATTTTCTGTTCTCTTTGTTTGGTCGACAGTACATTCTGTAATTCGGCTTCTGTGAGTAATCCCTGTTCGATCAAAAGGTCACCCAGTTTTTTTCTTTCGACAACCATATTGCTCCCCCCTCTATAACGGTTAAGCACCAATCTGATTTCCACCTTTGTCATAGTCTGGCTGTTTTTCTTTATCATCCGGTATGCCGTCCAGATCGGAATCAATCACCGGCTTGTCATCTGCCGGAGCTGTTGGATCTGTCGGAGTTGCCGGCGGCGTTACTGGAATTGTTACGGTTCCGTCCGGATTCGTGATGGTGCCATCC
>NZ_JRGN01000317.1 GCF_000775575.1 Planococcus sp. CAU13 | reverse complement strand
CTCCAGCCGGTACTTATCAGAGGGCCATCCATCTACAGTATGCAAAGTTTGAAGAAATTCACCCGAAAAAACGGGTTGGATGTCCCTACCCAGCAGCCATTTTTTTTCTGCCAAACTGACATCGATTGTGAACTGGCCCATGGTTGGAAGCAGAGTACTCTCCCCCACACCAAGATAATCCAATTCATCATTATGCAGCTGGAGTACGAAAAGCTGGTATTCATAAAAAGCGTCCCAATCGCCCGATTCATAACCGTCGATTGCCTTCGTCCCTTTATTTACCCTATCCCTAAAAAAGGTTAGCGTACTTTCAAGTCGGGGGATTTGACTGTCCATGCCGCCAATCGTCAATTCGCCTTCTTCTACTTCTTCTGCTGCCTGCTGCTCCATTTCTTTCACAGAAGCAATGGATTGTTCCATATAAGGTATATCATGATTTTCAAGAGCGGAAATCATTTCCTGTATGCCTTCTAAATATGCTTCTTCTTTTTGATCTGTCAACTGGGAAATTCCCCAGTACCCCATCCCTGTGAATAAGACGAGCAGAATCATCACTTTCTGAAACATGCCTTTCCGCTGGAGTTTCCGCCATTCGAACAGCAGCACACTCGTTAAAGCGGCAGAACGTGCCCTCGTTCCCCCTTTTCCAAACGGGTTGTGACTTGTGGAACGTTGAAATGCACCTGACTCCTTTTCGGGTAACGTGATTGAAAGAGTTAAGAACAAGCCGCTCCACAAAATGGCAGATGCCAGGTATAGCCAATCTGTTGTTTGAGGTACCCCCTCCAAAATTTGCTGAAACTGGAACAAGTGGAATGGGTTAAAGGCTGTCTGCAGGATCGCTAGCGACTGCGTAACGGTAAGACCTGCCAACAGGATGAAAAAAAGAACGATGTTTAAGGTAAACGTACTTTTTAGCCAGACACTTAACAACAGAGCCAGACTAAAGCCTACCAGCACGGCTGCGAAAAACAGCACCAGGGTACGTACGAGAACACTGAATGACGATAGAAGCGCAAACGCCCCGTCGCCTGCCAGCACCTGCGGGTATTGGAGAATCAAAGCGTAATCTCCGAAGACCAGCGGCACCAATAACCCAAAGCCTATTACCAGCAAGGTATACAACATTGCTACCGTCAGCACACTGCCGAATTTCGCGAGGACGATCTGCCGTTTACTGGTCGGCTGCGTCTT
>NZ_JRGN01000032.1 GCF_000775575.1 Planococcus sp. CAU13 | reverse complement strand
GCACGAGTTAGCTCAGCGCGAGCCCCCAGGCAAGCGCAGCTGTTTTGCGGAATATCTGATATTAAAAAGGTACTTTATTCATTAAAGTTAACTGACAAATTCGAATAAGAGCAGATGTCTTGTCGCGCAATATCGGCAATGCTAGAATTAGATTATAATCATTATAAATAAACATACTTCATTGCTTGTTCACAATTTCAAAGGCTTTAAATGCTGCAATGGTGGTATACTTATAGATATGAAATATTGAACGTGAAAGGTGTTTTGTACCCATGCATACACTAGTAGTCGGGGTGAATTACCGATCTGCGCCTCTCGAGATCCGCGAAAAGTTGTCGTTTATTGAAAACGAACTTCCGCAGGCGATGCAGGCATTAAATAAACAGAAAAGCGTACTGGAAAACGTCATCGTTTCCACGTGCAACCGTACGGAGATCTACGCGGTGGTGGACCAGCTCCATACAGGCAAATATTACGTGAAGCAATTTCTTGCGGATTATTTTGATATTCCACAGGAGTCGTTTTCGCAGTATTTATTTGTGCACGAAAAAGATGAAGCAGTCGAACATCTTTTCCGTGTGACTGCGGGCATCGATTCAATGGTGCTTGGCGAAACCCAGATTCTCGGACAGGTACGGGGAAGTTTCCTTGCAGGCCAGGAAATCGGGACGACCGGAACGGTATTCAATCAATTGTTCAAGCAGGCAGTGACGCTTGCGAAAAGAGCGCATTCGGAAACAGCGATCGGCGAAAACGCCGTATCGGTATCGTATGCGGCTGTTGAACTCGGCAAAAAAATATTCGGAACGCTGAAAAATAAGCATGTCGTTATTCTGGGCGCCGGCAAAATGGGCGAACTCGCCATAAAGAACCTGCAGGGCAGCGGAGCGGACCGCATCACGGTCATTAACCGCACATTCGAAAAAGCGGAATTGCTGGCTGAGAAATTCGGCGGCAAAGCAAAACCGCTCAGCGAATTGCAATGTGCTTTATTGGAAGCGGATATTTTAATCTCGTCTACGGGAGCTCAGGAGTTCGTCATCGATCTAGAATTGATGCAGTTTGTGGAAAAATTGCGCAAAGGCAAGCCTTTATTCCTTGTGGATATTGCGGTGCCGCGTGACATGGATCCGCGCATCGGTGATTTGCCGAATGTATTCCTGTACGACATCGATGATATGCAGGGCATCGTCAACGCAAACCTCGCAGAGCGTGAACGCGCAGCGGCGGAAATCGTGACGATGATCGACAAAGAAGCCGTTCAGTTCAATGACTGGCTGACGACGCTTGGAGTAGTGCCGGTGATTTCGGCATTGCGTGAAAAAGCGCTCGGCATCCAGGAGGAAACGATGGCAAGCATTGAAAACAAGATGCCGGACCTGACTGACCGTGAGAAGAAAATCCTCAACAAACATACGAAATCGATCATCAACCAATTATTGAAAGAACCGATCCTTCAGGCGAAGGAAATGGCCGGTTCACCGAAATCCCGCGAGCAGCTTGAATTGTTCCAGCAGATTTTCGGTATAGAAGACGAAGTGCAGGAGCAGGTCGAAAAGCAGTCACTGGTCGCAATGGCCAAAGCCAAGAAAACTGCAGAAGATAAGCAAAAGAAAAAACAGGAATCACCCGGGTATTCATTTTAATCGTTTGGAAAGAGGCGTTTTCGTATCTATATGTTAAAATGTAGAGACGAAACGCCTTTTACTATGGAAATGAAGGGGAATGGGATGGCTGATATAACAATGGCAAGGCTGCACGAAGCTATGGTTATTCTATATGCTGTCAGCCTTGTTTTTTATTTTTTGGACTATATATATAAAGAGAAAAGGGCAGCCCGGATTGCGATGTCGCTGCTGGGAGCCGTGTGGCTGCTGCAGACGGTGTTTCTCGGATTCTACATCTGGGAAACGCAGCGCTTTCCGATACTGACACTGTTCGAAGGCATTTATTTCTATGCATGGCTGCTTGTCACGCTGTCTCTCATATTAAGGATATTTTACCGTTTTGATCTGGCGGTGTTTTTCCTGAACATCATCGGATTCATATTTATAACCATCCACACATTCGCGCCGGTGCAGATCGACCGGTCGCCGGTGGGGGAAGCACTTATTTCTGAGCTCCTCCTGATCCACATCAGTTTCGCGATCCTGTCCTATGCGGCATTTTCGCTGTCGTTCGTTTTCTCGCTGCTGCATGTTTTGCAATACCGCATGCTGAAGAAGAAAAAATGGACGAAGCAATGGGGCAGTTTGCCGTCGCTCGGCCAGACGGAAAAAGGCATGACCATTTCAATCGGTGTCGGCATCTCACTGCTGTTTGTTTCGCTTGTGCTCGGATTCCAGTGGGCGTATATAGCGCTTGTCGACTTTTCGATTTTCGATTTGAAAATTGTCGGTTCATTTATACTGGTGGTTGTATACAGCGTCATATTGTGGCGTCACCGCAAAGGAACATTGAATGGCATGGCGTATTCTATGGCCCATATTTATGCATTTTTGGTGCTGCTGATTAATTTCTTCCTCGGCAGCCGTTTATCGGAATTCCATTTTTGGTATTAAGGAAAGGTTGGATTTGAATGAGAAAAATCGTTGTAGGTTCCAGAAGAAGTAAGCTTGCGTTGACACAGACGGGTCAATTTATCGACAAATTGAAGGCGGCAGGCGCCCCTTTTGAATTTGAAATAAAAGAAATCGTCACAAAAGGCGACCGCATCCTGGATGTAACGTTGTCGAAAGTAGGCGGTAAAGGCCTTTTCGTCAAAGAAATCGAGCAGGCACTTTACGATAAAGAAATCGATTTTGCGGTACACTCGATGAAAGACATGCCGTCCGTTTTGCCTGAAGGCTTCGTTATCGGCTGTGTGCCGGAACGTGAAGATCCGCGTGATGCCTTTATCGCCAATGGCCATGTAAAATTCATGGAGCTGCCGGTTGGCGCGAAAGTCGGAACAAGCAGCCTGCGCCGCAGTTCTCAGCTTTTATTGCTGCGTCCGGACCTTGATATCCAGTGGATCCGCGGCAACATCGACACGCGTCTTGAGAAGTTGAAATCCGGTGAATTCGACGCCATCTTACTGGCGGCAGCCGGCTTGAAACGCATGGGTTGGAAAGATGATATCGTCACAGAATTCCTTTCCATCGAAGACTGCCTGCCGGCGATCGGCCAGGGAGCTTTAGCGATCGAATGCCGCGGGGACGATGCGGAATTGCTTGCGGAACTCGCGAAAGTGAATCACGAAGATACAATGCTGGCGGTTAACGCTGAGCGTAAATTCCTGAAAGACATGAACGGCAGCTGCCAGGTTCCGATTGCGGGCTATGCGACAGTCGAGAACGGTGACATTACTTTTACCGGCCTCATTTCTTCTCCGGAAGCGGACCAGGTATTCAAAGAAACGGCAACTGACAAAGATCCGGTTGAAGCCGGGCGCATCGTTGCTGAGAAAATCAGCGGACAGGGCGGCTATGACCTGATCCAGCGCGTCATCGCTGAGAGCAATGTGTAATAGCGGAAAGCCGCTCGAAGGCAAAACAATCGTTTTCACCGGTTCCACATTGCCGGCAGATGCTGCTGAAAGAGTGGAAGAACTCGGAGGCAGTTCACTTTATCTGCCGCTGATTGAAACATCGATTCGCCAAACCGACAAACCGGATTTCCTGGCTTACGGCTGGCTTATTTTCACGAGCCGCACGAGTGCCGAAGCGTTCTGCCAGCTGCAGGTGAGCAATGTTCCGAAAATTGCAGCTGTCGGTGAAAAAACTGCAGAAGTCCTTCAGCAAAACGGCTACCAGGTGGATTTTATACCGACTGTCTACAGTGCCGACTGGTTTGTGAAGGAGTTTCCGTCTATAGCAGAAGATGAAAAATGTTTATTCATCAAAGGGGCTCTGGCGAAGAGTACGATTGCCAGTATGCCGCTGCCGGTGGATGAATGGATCATTTACGACACCGCCTTAAAACTTGAAAATGCAATAAAATTAAAAACCATGAAACACCAGACCATCATCTTTGCCAGCCCCTCGGCTGTTTCGGCTTACCGGAAAGCGGGAGGGGATTGGCGGGATGTCGAAATTGCGGCGATCGGCCATATAACGGAAAAAGCGATTAAAAATGAAGGCGGCCACGTCGACTTCGTTCCCGCTGATTATACGTATTTTAACGTGGTCAATGAAATAGCGAAAGGAAGATGCAAAGAATGAAAGATTTGAAATTCAACCGTCACCGGAGACTGCGCGGCTCCGCGAATATCCGTGCGATGGTACGCGAAACCACGCTTCAAAAAGAAGATTTCATTTACCCGATTTTCGTCGTTGAAGGCGAAAACGTCAAAGAAGAGATATCATCGATGCCAGGCGTATTCCATTTTTCAATGGATCGTTTAGGCGAAGAATTGGACGAAGTTGTGAGTCTTGGGATTCCTTCTGTCATCCTGTTCGGCGTGCCGAACGACAAAGATGCAGTCGGTTCCGAAGCTTATCATGACCACGCCATCACGCAGGAAGCCATTCGCTTCACAAAAGAGCGCCATCCGGAACTCGTTGTCATCGCAGATACGTGCCTGTGCCAATATACAGACCACGGCCATTGCGGCGTCATCGAAAACGGCGTCGTCCTGAACGACGAGTCGCTCGATCTGCTCGCGCGCACAGCTGTATCCCAGGCGAAAGCCGGCGCTGACATTATCGCACCGTCGAATATGATGGACGGTTTTGTGGCAGCGATCCGCTACGGACTTGACGAAGCCGGATTCCAGCACATCCCGATCATGAGCTATGCCGTAAAATACGCTTCAGCTTATTACGGTCCGTTCCGTGAAGCGGCGCATTCCACACCGCAGTTCGGTGACCGCAAAACCTATCAGATGGATCCGGCCAACCGCCTGGAAGCGCTTCGCGAAGCCGCTTCCGACGTGGAAGAAGGAGCCGACTACCTGATGGTCAAACCGGCGCTTTCGTATCTGGACGTTGTCCGCGAAGTTCGCGACAATTTCGATTTGCCGATCGTTGCCTATAACGTTTCAGGCGAATACGCGATGGTCAAAGCGGCGGCTTTAAATGGCTGGGTCGATGAAGAGAAAATCGTTCTCGAAACATTGCTCAGCATGAAACGCGCAGGAGCGGATATCATTTTGACGTACCACGCGAAAGATGCGGTACGCTGGCTGGAGGGGAAATAAATGGCATACGAAAAATCGATCGCAGCATTTGAAGAAGCAAAAAAATTGATGCCGGGCGGCGTAAACTCGCCGGTCCGCGCATTTAAATCCGTCAATATGGATCCGATTTTCATGGCTTCCGGGAGCGGCGCCACTATCACGGACATTGACGGCAATACGTATATCGACTACGTCCTGTCTTGGGGCCCTCTGATTCTCGGCCACGCACAGCCGGATGTTGTTGCGGCCATTAAAGAAACAGCTGAACTCGGCACTTCTTTCGGAGCACCGACCGTTCTGGAAAATGAAATGGCGAATCTTGTGATGGAACGAGTTCCTTCCATAGAAATGGTGCGCATGGTTTCTTCCGGTACTGAAGCGACGATGAGCGCACTTCGTGTTGCCCGCGGCTATACAGGACGCAATAAAATCCTGAAATTCGAAGGCTGTTACCACGGCCACGGCGACAGCCTCTTAATCAAAGCAGGATCCGGCGTTGCGACGCTTGGCCTGCCGGATTCACCGGGAGTGCCGGCATCTGTTGCACAAAACACCATCACGGTTCCTTACAATGATTTGGAAAGCGTCCGTGAAGCGTTCCGCGAATTCGGCGACGACCTCGCTGCGGTAATCGTTGAACCGGTTGCCGGCAATATGGGCGTTGTTCCTCCGAATGACGGTTTCCTGCAGGAACTCCGTAACCTGACGACTGAAAACGGCACGATTCTCATCTTTGATGAAGTCATGACCGGTTTCCGTGTCGGCTTTAACTGTGCACAGGGTTATTACGGTGTGACGCCGGATATGACGTGCCTCGGCAAAGTCATCGGCGGCGGACTGCCGGTAGGTGCATTCGGCGGACGCCGTGAAATCATGGAACAAGTCGCGCCAAGCGGTTCGATCTATCAGGCAGGCACATTGTCGGGCAATCCGCTCGCGATGCGCGCTGGCTTTGAGACGCTGTCACGCCTGAACGAAGACAGCTACACGACGTTCATCGAACGCGGCGACCAGCTGGAAGCAGGATTCCGTGCAGCGGCAGAGAAGTATAATATTCCGCACACAGTAAACCGTGCGGGCTCGATGATCGGCTTCTTCTTCACGAACGAGCAGGTTGTCGATTTCGATACAGCGAAAACGTCCGATCTGGAGTTGTTCGCGGATTATTATAAATTGATGGCTGAAGAAGGCATTTTCCTTCCGCCGTCCCAGTTCGAAGGCATGTTCCTGTCAACGGCACATACCGAAGAACACATCGCCAAAACCGTCGAAGCGTTCCACACCGTCTTCGCAAAACTGGCACGCTAATAAAATCTTGAGACAGCCGGCGCTAAGGTGCCGGCTGTTTTTTGTTCGGGTTAAATACTGCTCAAAAGTCGATATTCCGCAACACAGCTTCGCTTTCCAGCGGGCTCCCGCCC
>NZ_JRGN01000208.1 GCF_000775575.1 Planococcus sp. CAU13 | reverse complement strand
CATCCGCCTCAAATCCCAGCTTTTCATACAGCTGCCTGGCCAGAATGGAGTAAACGGGAACTGATAGCCTTTATAACCGCAAAGAACTGCCTGGAAATGTGTGAGCATTTCCAGGCAGTTCTTTTAATGGCGATGGATCGTCTGGATCTCATAAATCGTCCAACTTCATCAACGCTTGATTTGGTTTTCGATATAGCGGCGCCGGTCTTCTAAAAAATCCGGCAGGAACAACGGAATGGCATCATAGTCATCCGTCTTTATAGCTGGTTTTTCAAATTTCGTCTGTTCCGTGGCTACTTCAATCAATAAATTATTCGGCTCACGGTAATATAGAGATTCAAAGAAATCGCGTTGTTTGATACCCGAATAATTGAAGTTGTTCTCTAAAATCAATTTCTCGATTGCACCCAAATGGTCACAATTTTTGGCATTCAACGCAAGATGATGGACTGAACCAATGCCCTGCTTTTCGATACCCCGCAGACGATCTTCAATCAGATGGACCTGCTGCCCAAATAAAGCATCTTTTTGCCCTAATACCGTTACCTGATGATGATTGTGTTCATAGGTCTCTATTTTTTCCAAACCATGTGTAACCATAAAAGAACGCGCAGAAGCATCGGCATACCGGACGCGGCATTGAAAAGAATCAATCCCCAAAATCGTGTGTTCCTGCGGAATATCTGCAGACTGATGTGGTGCGTGCTCTGATGCATCGCCTTTTCTAAGAGACGTCAACGCCAACTGTATGCCATCACGGTCTTCGAAATGCAAATACTTTCTGCCTTGATAGTATTCAATTTCACAGTTAAAGACATCATGGGTTTCGAAACGAGCAAGCCAAAATTCAAGTGAAACTTCTGAAGGTACTGCAAAAACAGTACGTTCCAGACTATTGGTGCCAAACTGTTTTGCCGGGGCATTCTGCATTTCAAACACACTGAATTCAGTTCCGGGACGACCTGTCTTATCGCCAAAGAAAAGATGCAGCATTTCAATTTCATCTTGATTTACCGTTTTTAATAGAAATTCTAAACCGAGTAGCTTATGATAAAAATCAAAGGTAATATAGCGGTCACGGTTAATGACTGAAACATGATGAATGAGCGGACTTGTCATAGAGCACCTCTTCTAATGGATTGGAGAATGAATTATGGAACAGTTTAACATAGCCGGAAAATCAGATACAGCGTTTGTTGTTTTTCATGGCACGGGCGGTAATGAATATTCCCTTCTGCAAGTGGTAGGGGACATCGATCCGACTGCCAGCATCAAGGCCTATATCGGTAACGTCGGCACTGGCAAAGAGCGCCGCTTTTTTGCCCCTTTGCAAAACGGCCAGCTGGACCGTGCAGACCTTGATAAGCATGTAACGTCATTTTTAAACGATTGGACTCAACAAAAACCCAAAGGCAAAGTCATCATGATGGGTTATTCAAATGGAGCCAATTTTTTACTGGCCCTCTTGGAAAAAGAACCAAACCTTGCAGATACAGTCGTCCTTTTGCACCCATCTAACTTAACTTTCCATTTCTCCGAAACTTCAACTACAGAACTTATTTTGACAGCCGGCGCGCGTGATGCCATTTCTGTCCCTGGTGAATCTTTGAAATTATCCAAGACTCTCACTGCTTACTTCCAGCATACAATATTTAAGCTATTCGATCACGGACATGAAATCACTGACGAAGAAGTGAAATTCATTCGTACCCACCTGTCGCAACAGGTATAAATTATAAAAATGAACCTTTCTAATAAACTCTATAAATGAAGAACACCTGCCCCATACTTCTATGTAAGAAGAAAAAGGCAGGTGTTTTCTAAAATCTAATTGTAATATAGGTTCTCAGTTGGATATACCGGATCATTGGTGATGTCAATTCCAAGCTTCTTAAAGGTTTGTTCGTTTTCTCTATTCAATATAACCGTGGAATGAGCCTGGGTGTCTTTTAAATTTGGCAATTGCTTATAAGCCAGCTCAGAAGTCGGATTGGTGACCGCACTGATTGCCAGTGCAATGAGCACTTCATTGGCGCTTAATGTCGGGACGCGGCTATTCAAGTCATCGGTTTTCAAACGTTGAATCGTTTGTAAAATCATCGGCGACAACAAATTAATTTCATCGGAAATATTGGTCAGTTTCTTCAACCCATTCAGAATCGCGGCGGCCGAAGCATCCATCAAAGTAGTCGTTCGACCGGTGATCATCTCGCCATTCGGCAGTTCTATGGCAATTACGGCTTGTAAATTCGTGCTGTCAATTTGCGATTGGATTGCTTTCGCATAATTACGGGCCGGCAATACAGGGACCCGATCCTCTTTCTTTAAACCGGTCTCTTCCAGAATCACTTGCATGTGGCGTACACTGTCTTCATCAGCAAGCCCTTTTTTATAGTCGTTCTCTACGATGAAACTGCGCCGAATGATTTCCTGCCTGGCAGCTTCCTGCACGACCATATCGTCGGTGATGCCCGATTTCAGACGATTAACACCCATATCAGTCGGTGAGCTGTAAACAGACTCTTTACCGGTAATCCTTTCAATAATCCGTTTGATGACAGGAAACGTCTCAATATCACGATTGTAATTGATCGCAACTTTGCCGTATGCTTCATAATGATAATTATCAATCATATTTACGTCTTTCAAATCGACGGTAGCCGCTTCATAAGCGATGTTTACCGGGTGCTTTAACGGCAAGTTCCAAACCGGAAAAGTCTCAAACTTGGCATAGCCGACTTCATTCCCCAGTTTATTCTCATGGTACATTTGGTTAAGACAGGTGGCAAGCTTTCCGCTGCCGGGGCCAGGGCCCGTTACTACCACGATCGGCTTTGTCGTTTTAATATAAGGATTTGTCGCAAATCCTTCTTCCCCAAGGACCGCGTCCACATTTGTCGGATAACCTTCGATTTCGCGGTGGATACAGACGCTGATTCCGCTTCTCTCAAGCTTTGTCATAAATACTTTGACTGTTGGTTGCCCCTGGTAACGAGTGATCAGGACACTGTTGACAGAAATGCCATATGCCCGATATTCATCAATTAAGCGCAAGACATCTTGGTCATAAGTGATGCCGTAATCTTCACGGACTTTGTTTCGTTCGATGTCTCCAGCGTAGACACAGATGATGATTTCCGCGTTTTCTTTCAGTGTATGCAATAGTTTGATTTTGGCATCTTCATCAAATCCAGGCAAGACACGCTTGGCATGTTTGTCGCCTATCAATTTTCCGCCAAATTCCAGGTAAAGTTTATCGTACTGCTGCACCCGTTCCAGGATGTAGGCTGATTGTTCCTGCAAATATTTCTCCGAATCAAATCCAATTTTTTTCATTCAATTCCCGTCCCGTCTTCTATGCTTCAAGCTTTCTCTTATATCGATAGATAAAAACGCCTTAAGAGAAAATCCCAAGTAAAAATACATCCTTTATCATTATAAATTTTTGAAGAAAAAAGTAAATCGGTCCAATTGCTTCATTGATTGGGTTATCCTAATAAGCGCAGTAGCCTTACCAAGGATATATTCGATTAAAATAACAGAATTTAAAACTAAAGTTTAGCAAATCCAGATGATAAAAACCTGTTTCTCTTGGATAGTTTCAATTACTGAATCGATTTGATTTATCGATATAAAGAAAACAGTAGAATTCAGTTTAATAACCGGATTGTCTTTAGCAGTTGAACAAATCATGTATAAGTTGGACTTTATTTAATAGTATAAACCTCATTTACTTATGGTACGGTTCACCCTTCATTATCCTGAATGCCCGGTAAACCTGCTCCACCAGGATCAGCTTCATCAATTGGTGCGGAAATGTCATCTTTGAAAACGACAGTTTCTCATCCGCCCGCTTCAACACTTCATCATGCAGCCCCAGAGATCCGCCTATGACGAAAACGATCTTGCTGCGGCCGTAGGTCATCAGCGATTCCAAATCTTTCGCCAGCCCTTCCGACGTTTTCATCTTGCCGTCGATTGCCAGGGCAATGACATAGGCGTCGGCCGGAATTTTTGCCAGGATCCGCTCGCCTTCCTTCTTTTTGACGATTTCCATATCCGCGTCGCTCAATTGCTCCGGCGCTTTTTCGTCCGCCACTTCGATTTCGTTTATTTTGCTGTAGCTTCCAAGCCGCTTTGTGTATTCTTCAATGCCCAATTTTAAATATTTCTCTTTCAGCTTGCCTACAGTGATAATTGAGATATTCACAGGATATCCCCCTTTACAATAAATTTACAAACAAGTTATCCACGGATGTTATACACATATCCACAGGCATTTCTATATCTTGTGCCAATTTATGAACTGGCCACAAGATACAAAGCCTGCTCTTCACAGTACTCACATTTTGTGGATAACTTTTCGTCTTCTGATAATTCTGTTAGGATAGGATAACTTTCGGTCTTTGCAACGAATACGTCCAGGCCATGTTCCACGTGGGTTTTGCAGCATTTAATCTTCATATTTTTCAGTCCTTTCGATTTCCGAATATTCCACACAGTTATGCACATTTCATTCACATTTATCCACAAGTCATTGTAACAGATGAAAGGGCTTTCGTATAATCCTCTTTTTAGCCCGCTGTGGATAGTTGTCCGCGCTCACTTCCCGAGAAAGTTATCCACATGTCACATTTTTGCTTTTCCGAACGATACAACTGTATTTCCCGATTTTTCATAACAAATTTTACAATAATATTACAAAATGATTTTATTGCTGAAGTGATTTTCCACGAAAAAACCGCAGAGCTGAATATCGCTCTGCGGTTTCTGTTAAACTGCTGGCGGTTCTGCACCCATTGCAGCCCATTCCTCTTTTGCCGGTCCATATAAACCAGGCACTTTTAATCCGGCCTGGCGCATCAGTACCGTCATTTGCGCGCGGTGGTGCACCTGATGCAGCACCAGCACTTTCAAAAGCTCGGCAACAGTCCACTTTTCACCATACAAATCATGTTCTTCCTGCAGCGTCTCATCCGTCCAATTGTCTTTCATTGCCGTGATCATCGACTGGTTCGTGAAACGGTAGGCTTCCGCAATTTCCGCCGCCGTATCCGGAACCGGTTTGCTGAAATCCGCTCCTGAAAATTGCAGTCCCGTATGCGATACCATCTCTTCCAGCGTTGTCGCTATGTGCCAGGCAAGACGCCCAAGATTGCGGTGGCCTTCCGTAAAATTCTTTTGCAGAGATTCATCCGTCAAAGAATCGAGCACCTGCTGCGTTCCTGTTGCTTCCTCTTTCCATACCTGATAAAAATCATCCATCGTTCTGAACATATCCATCCTCCATTCCTTCAAGTTGCTGTCTTTATTAAATTCGCCCGAAACCTTCATTTTCCTCTAATAATAAATCCGGAAAAGATGAAATAATCTTCTCCTTGCACTCCTTTAGATGGACAACTGCTGTTTCAAACTTGAAACAGGTTCCTGACGTTAAAAACCGGCCAATGCGAGCTCCTTTGAAGGAATTTTTGGGTATGTAAGTGGTTATGCGGACGATCTTTTAGTCTGAAATGAATTTATTTGCGTTAAATCGAATTTGTTTGCGCA
>NZ_JRGN01000184.1 GCF_000775575.1 Planococcus sp. CAU13 | reverse complement strand
CATGCCCGCGGAAAGCGTCCGTCTGAAGCGAAGTGGATTGAATGTTTTCATTTTCTGCAAATTAAAAGGCATACCGGATTTTTTCCGATATGCCTTTTTTTAATTGTATTCAATTTTCTCGAGCAGCAGGCGGATGATCTGGTGGTTTTCCATTTCGCGCACAGTGATCCGGTGTCCCGGTAAATCGACTGTACCGCCTTCGCTGATTTCGGTATTCATCATCTGCACCCAGCCTCCGATCGTGTCCACATCTTCGCTGTCATAAAAGTGCAGTGCAAACCGTTCTTCAAGATCCGACAGCAGCACCCGGCCATCCAGAAGGTAGCGGTGCGGATCCAGTTCTTTGATCTCGTCACGTTCATCTTCGTCAAACTCATCGCGTATTTCACCGACAATTTCCTCCAGAATATCTTCCATCGTAATGACTCCGGCTGTTCCTCCGTATTCATCGACGACAATCGCCATATGGACATGCTCTTTTTGCATCGTCACCAATACATCATGAATCGGTGCCATATCATGGACAAAAGGAAGGTCGTGCACTGCAATGCTCTTTTGCAGATCCTTTTCCCTTGTATAATTCGTCAGCATTTCCTTAACATTGATAAAGCCGATGATATCATCCTTATCACCCTGTTCCGTAACAGGATAGCGGGTGTACTGATGTTCACGCACAACGGCCATCAAATTGTCATGGTCCATTTCAAGTGACACAGTTTCCATCTGCGTGCGCGGTATCATGATGTCTTTCGCCATTCTTTCATCGAATGAAAAAATATTTTGCATATAAGAAAGTTCGGTTTGATTGATTTCGCCGCTGTTATAGCTCTGCGTCATCATAATTTTCAGGTCTTCTTCCGAATGGGCCTGCACATTTTTGTCGATCCGGATGCCTGTCAGGCTGAGCAGTCCATTGGCGGCGCCGTGCATCAGGCGAATAACAGGAACCAGGAGGCGGCCGAAGAAGTAAAGCGGCCTTGCCACGATCATTGCAACGTTTTCGGCATTTTGGACAGCTACAGTCTTTGGCACCATTTCCCCAATCACAACATGGAAAAATGTAATGATGGCGAATGCTGTACCGAATGACAAAATCGATGTGACTGGTTCTTCAAGAGCCAGTGCAGCAAAAAGCGGTTTCAGCAGCTTTTCGACGACAGGTTCCCCGAGCCAGCCGAGTCCGATAGCTGACACAGTGATTCCGAGACGGCAGGCCGTCAGGTAATAGTCGAGATCGTCCATGATTTTTTTCATAACAAGCGCATTTTCATTGCCTTCGGATATCAATTGTTCAATACGGGAAGAACGAACTTTGATAAGGGCAAATTCCGATGCCACGAATAGGGCTGTGAGCGCTATCAGGAGCGCCATGATTGATAAATTCAAAATTAGTATACTATCCAATAGTTCCTCCTGTGCCAGGAGGTTCACCTCTGCTTTCCAAATATCATCCATTATATCACAAAGGCATCCATTTATAGTTGAATGCAAATCGGCAGTGCTGGATTATTATGAATATTTCCGAAGTGTTATTGAATATATAAAGAATTCAACTTATGATGAAAGAGAGAAAAGGAGTGGAGACATGAAGACATTATGGCATGGCGGTAATATCTATACGATGGCGGCAGAAGGCGGGACGGTGGAAGCTGTTCTGGTTTCTGACGGAAAAATAGAGGCAACAGGTACATATGAAGAATTGAAAAATATGGCTGACCAGGAAATGGATCTGACAGGGAAAGTGATGTATCCGGGGTTTGTTGACAGCCATATGCACATGATTGGGCATGGCCAGAAACTGCTGCGGGTGGATCTTTCCAAAATCGAATCTTCGGAGGAAATGAAACAGCAATTGATCGAATCAACAAGAGGGCTCGGCGGTGATGAATGGTTTATCGGAGAAGGATGGAACGAAAATAATTTCCCGGACCGGAAAATCTTTCACCGGCAGGAGCTGGATGAAGTGACGGAATCACCGATGCTGCTGAAGCGTGTGTGCCGACATGCCATTCTGGCGAATTCGAGTGCGCTTGCGCTTGCCGGCATCACGAAAGACACACCGGATCCGGAAGGCGGTTTAATTGTACGGGACGCTGAAGGCGAGCCGACGGGTTATCTGCTGGATGAAGCCACAAATCTGGTGTCGGATCAAGTGCCTGAAGTCAGTGTTGATTATTTAACGAAGGCGCTTCAGACTTCCGTCGATGATCTTCTTGCACTGGGGCTGACGGGAGCCCATACCGAAGACATGGGGAATTACGGCCATTACTCCCGGCCATTACAGGCTTTCAAAAATGTAATTGGCAACGAAACAAAATTCCGTGCGCACCTGCTGCGGGCACATAGCGCTTTTGAAGAAATGATGGCGAATGCCAGCTATCAGGAGCCTTTCATAGAACCGGGTCCGATGAAGATATTCGCGGATGGTTCGATCGGCGGCCGCACAGCGCTGCTCAGCAAACCGTATAACGACGATCCGTCGACAAGCGGAGTAGCCATCCATTCCGATGAAGAACTGAAACGTCTTGTTTCGATCGCGAGAAAGCACGGTGAAGCGGTGGCCATCCATGTTATCGGTGACCTGGGAATGGAAATGGCGCTCGATGCCATCGAAGCCCACCCGGTGCCTGCAGGCAAACGCGACCGCCTGATCCACGCGATGGTGCTGCGGGAAGACCTGGTTGAACGCATGGAGAAGATAGATGCAATTCTTGATCTGCAGCCAAGCTTTGTGACATCTGATTTCCCGTGGGTCGTGGAACGGCTCGGGGAAGAGCGTCTGGAATGGTCTTATGCCTGGAAGAAATTGATCGACCGCGGCCTTATCTGCGCCGGCGGTTCGGATGCGCCGATTGAAGAAGTGGACCCGAAACAAGGGATATACGCAGCCGTTACGAGACGCAAGCCTTACGAAACGCACGAAGGCTACATGCCGGAAGAAAAATTGAGCCGGTTCGAAGCAATTGCCCTTTATACGACGGGCAGTGCGGCGGCCATTTGCAAAGAAGATTCACGGGGAATGATCAAAGAAAATTTTGATGCTGATTTCACTGTGTTTGACCGGGACCTGTTTGAAGGTAATGAAGAACAATTGCTCGAAGCACAAGTTGAGCTGACCGTTGTGGCTGGAGAAATCATGTTTGAAAGGGGCAAATAATGATGGAGGCTTATATTATCACCGGGGCTTCCAAAGGAATCGGTCTCGCTCTCAGTCATGTATTGGCTGAAAAAGGACATTTCGTATTTGGTGTTGCCCGCAGTTTTCCCGAAAATTGGCCGGGAACAAAATCTTTTGTTTATGATTTGACCGAATCAGCCGGGATTCCGGAATTGATGAATAATATACTGGCCGCGGTACCTCAGGACTGCAGCAAAGCGACATTGATCAATAATGCAGGAACTGTTGCGCCCATCGGACCCGCGGGTTCCAATCCCGCTGAGGAGATCAGCAGAAGTCTGGTTCTGAACCTGACGGCACCTATGATTCTGAGCGGAGCTTTCATTGAGGGGACAGCAGATTTATCTGCCCAAAAAGCGATTATCAACATTTCGTCAGGTGCGGGCAGAACAGCATATGAAGGGTGGAGTGCATACTGCGCCGGAAAAGCAGGGCTCGACCATTTCAGCCGGGTTGTCCAAAAGGAATACAGAGAGATTAAAGTGTTATCCATTGCACCGGGAATCATTGATACCGCTATGCAGGAAGAAATCAGGGGCAGCTCGGAGGCTGATTTCCCTTTGATTGATAATTTCAAGTCATACAAGGAGCAGGGTATGCTCAGTACGCCGGAAGAGACTGCGGAAAAACTGGTTCGTCTTATGGAACGGGAAGATTTTGTGAATCTTGGGACCATCACTGATATTCGTGATTACCAATGAATATTTAATACGTTTTACCGGGAAGGAGTCCAGCCATGAAGAAAATACCCCCAAACATACTGGCATTGCTTGCAGATGCCGACAATGCCGGAGTGAATATGAAAAGCCCTAAAGCTGTGGTGACTCATTTGCTGGCGCACGGAGAAAAAGAATCCATTCTGTTTTTCTACAAACCGAACAGCCTGGAATTCGATTTTGATAAATACAATGAAGCGGTCGGAATTATGAAGGAACAGAAAAATTGCTGAAAAAAGCACCGGTAAAGCCAGAACTTCTGGCCGTTTCCGGTGCTTTTTGCTATTGTCCGGATAATTTTACCTTCCGCCCAGCAGATCAAATAATCCACCGGCAGCACTGCCTTCACCTTTTGAACGGCCGGCTGGATTTTGAGGAGCTGCCGCAAATACTTTACTGGCCAGGCGGCTGAATGGCAGCGACTGTATCCAAACACTGCCCGGTCCGCGTAGGGTCGCAAAAAAAAGGCCTTCTCCGCCGAACAAAGCGGTTTTTACTCCGGATACCATTTCAATATTATAATCGACATCTGCAGTCATTGCGACGAGACATCCGGTATCGACACGCAGCAGTTCACCTTTTTGAAGATTTTTTCGGTGGAGGGTTCCACCTGCATGAATAAAAGCCAATCCATCGCCTTCAAGTTTCTGCATAATGAATCCTTCGCCGCCGAAAAAACCGGTACCCAGTTTTCGCTGGAATTCAACGCCTATTGATACACCTTTTGCAGCAGCCAGAAATGCATCTTTCTGACAAATCACTTTGCCGCCAAGTCTGCTCAGATCCATGGGTACAATTTTGCCAGGATAAGGCGAGGCAAAGCAAACGGTCCGTTTACCGGTCCCCTGATTTGTGAATGCGGTCATAAAGAGGCTTTCCCCTGTAATCACCCTTTTGCCCGCACCGATTAGTTTGCCCACAAGTCCGCTGCCTGAACTGCTTTGCGAGCCATCACCGAAGATCGTTTCCATTACGATGCCGTCTTCCATCATCATGAGCGCGCCTGCTTCCGCAATCACCGTTTCATTCGGATCCAGTTCCACTTCAACGAACTGCATGTCATCTCCATATAATTTGAAGTCAATTTCGTGATTGTTCATTTTTTTCCTCCTTTTTTCATTATCCAGCTCTTTCTACTATAAACTATATCGAATGTTCCGAAAACATGGTAAGCTTTAATAAAATCTTTGATAAAAAGAGGGGAAATTATGGGGGATCTTATATCATTGGCAATTATAGCTGTTGCGATATTCGCTGGATATTCATTGAAAAAGTTTTATGACCGGCCTTATATCGTCAATTTTTCATTGTCAGTTATGCTTTTATTGATCGTTGTCAGAACTGTAATGCTGCAGCCGATCACAGGATTGGGTTATGCGGCAATCGTATTATGCAGTATCGCATTTGTATTCCAGGCAGTACTTGGAATTAAAAGCTATAGATCAAATCAGGAAGTGCGGGCATAGGAAAAGGATTCCGAAATGGAATTCTTTTTTTTATGGTTTTTCGAATTATTAAAAGTAGGTCTTTAATATCATTTGAACTTAAGTATAATGAATAGTAACACATGGAAAATATCCATATACAGATTAAGGAGGGTTTTGATGGAGCCAAGGAGGAGCAGAAGAGAATTTCAAAAGACGAAAGACTATACAGAGACCGGTCTGTCTTACGGCGTAGCGAATATGGATGTCAAACCTATGGACAGCAGAGCCAGAAAATTTCTCGACTTTATCTTGCATGTCTTCCTGTTTCTATTGGGCGGAATAATTTTATGCGGCATGCTTTTGGCGCTGTTAACCATGAATTGATCTAAAGGAATCACTCGGAAATGACGGAAAGGGGTAAAACAGCATGATTCGATATCCTTCAGCTGAAGTAAAGACAATCGGTGTTACGGCACCTTCATCCGGAGTTGAAAAGGAGCTTCATCATCTTCTTGAGCAGACCATCGAACGACAGCAGGGCAAAGGCTTTACAGTAAAAGTCGGCCAGACTGCATGGATGCAGGAGGATGCAAAATCTGCTCCGGCAAATATTCGCGCAGCTGAATTGATGGATATGCTTATGGATGCTGAAATTGATGCAATCATTCCGCCGTGGGGAGGAGAGCTGCTAATTGAAATCCTGGAATTCCTGGATTTCAGTAAAATGGAACCGAAATGGATTATGGGCTATTCCGATGTCAGCCTGCTGCTTCTTGCAGTTACATTGAACACCGGAATTGCAACGGCCCATGGCACGAATATCATCGATTTGCGCGGTTCAAAAACCGATGAAACGACTGCGAAATGGATTGATGTACTGACGACCCTGCCTGGCGGAGAAATCAGCCAGGTATCATCCGATCAATATCAAAAAAGCTGGGATCATGCAAATCCATCGCCGTTCGTCTTTCATTTGACTGAAACAACGGAATGGAAAACAGTCTCGGAACATAAGCTGAAAATCAGTGGCAGACTGCTCGGAGGATGCATTGATGTAATCCACCATCTGGCAGGGACGCCGTACGGCAATGTGGGAGCGTTCCGGCAGCAGCATATCCCGGGCGAACCGGTTATCTGGTTTCTTGAAAACTGTGAAATGTCAGTGGCAGATCTGAAACGGTCGCTGACACAGATGAAATATGCAGGCTGGTTTGAAAATTGCTCCGGCATCCTGTTCGGGAGGAGTCCGGCAAATCATCCGACAGAGGGCTATACAGCGGAAAAAATGTACAGCGATCTTGAAAAAGAACTCGGCATTCCGGTCGTCTATGATGTGGATTGCGGACACATGCCGCCTCAGATTATTTTCGTCAACGGGGCTTTTGCAGAAGTGGAGTATGAAAAAGGCAAAGGGCAGGTAACTCAGAAATTCGTATAAGAAAGGAGGGGCAGCGTATGGATTACAGGATAGTTACTCCTCAGGAAGCGGAGGCTTATTATATTTTAAGGCTCGAAGCGCTGCTTGACAGCCCGGATGCGTTTGCGACATTATACGAAGATGCGTTGAACAAACCCATCGACAAAACACGTGCTCAATTGGCGTCTGAAGAGTCGGTAACATTTGGCGCCTACGACAATGGGAAATTGATCGGCAACATGACGCTCGTAAGAAATCCGGCACCGAAGATGAATCACAGAGCGACCATCGTCGCCGTGTATGTATCTCCGAAATATCGGAGAATGGGTATAGCTGAAGGGTTGATGAAAGAGTTGCTGGCGTATGCGGAAAAATGGGAGGGGCTCGAGCAGCTGAATCTCATGGTTGCTTCACACAATGCAGCCGCAAAGAATTTATACCTCAGATTTGATTTTGAACAGTACGGAACGGAAATCCGCTCGATGAAAGCCGGCAATCGTTATATTGATGAAGATTTAATGGTCAAATTTCTATAAAGAACATAAAAATCGTGTGGATAAGCTGCATATCCACACGATTTTTTATGAATAATGATTTTGAATAACCTGGATACAGGTATCATAAACTTTGATTGGCCGAAAGCCACCCGGTACGGTTTATTGTCATCTTCTGCAGGGTTGCCGCGTCCATCGGTATTATTTGTGATGGAATACAGATTATTTCCTTCTATAGCAAAGGAAGGATGGAAGAGTGTGAAATTCGACGAAAAAACAGGCTTCACTTGAAAGCCTGCTTTTTGCCCTGCAATATTTCGATAATGACCAGACCGATGGCAATACCAAGAAAAACGTTGATGAAAAGCGGATTAAGGAATTGATCCCGAAATATGAAAGCGATCGTCAGGACATAAAAAGCGCCCTGCGCGACTTTTGCGGTTGAGGGGATCCGGTCTTTCGGATAACGCAGACGGGCCAGCTGGAATACAATAAAAGACAGCAAAAGCATTAAGAAATGCGGCCAGTATAAACTATCCACCGTATTATTGACGATTGCATAAACAACGAGCGGAATCAGATAAAAAAGTATAGAATTCACGAAATCACCTTTCCGGTTACTTTTTCGCATTGTCCTGTTGTTTGCCGCTGAAGAGCATATACAAATTGTAGATGGCGAAAATGACGGCCAGTGTCACAATGACGATTGAAATGATCGGATAGACAGCCGGTCCTCTCTCCATAATTTCAAGTACACGCGTGTAAATGATCCAGGGTCCGATAACCAGGATGAAAATATCAAGTGCTGTGCCTAATTTTGTTCTCATGATTTTCCTCCAATTGCTTGTGCTTCTCTTATCTTATCAGAAAACAGCAAAGGCTTGGGGCAGATGAAAAAATGTTATTTGTTTTCAGCGCACATTATTTATTGGCCCGAAGAGCGGTGCCGGCCAGATCATGGGCAGCACGGTTTTGTGAATCGGGAACCCACTTGATGAAGCAGTAGGAAAATGACTTGGATAATGTCAAAGCTTCTTCAAGCAGTGGTTTGAACGCCGGGTTTTTAATAAACTCCCTTTCGAAGGCATCGACCACGACTTTTGAATCCGATTTAACGGAGACCATTCCTGTCGTCAATTCAATGGCAAGCTGTAGCCCCTTGACCAGCGCCGTGAACTCGGCCACATGGTTGTCCATTTCTCCAACGAACTCACTCCATTTGATCAGATGGCCTTCGCCTCGGATGAAAACGCCGACTGCACTGACTTTGGGAGATCCTGCAGTAGCGGCATCGATAAAAACTTCCAGCATGTTTTACACCTTCTTTTCATCTAATGGGGTGATCCATTTTGCAAAATAGCCAAAAGGCGTATCCATTACGGAAACGATGAATTTCAAAACGTAGGTCGAGATGAAAATCTGCAGCCAGACATCAAAAGGAAATACACCGTAGAATGCGATGCTGGTGAAAATCAGCGTATCAAGCAATTGGCTGAGCAGCGTGGATCCATTATTGCGAATCCAGAACTGGCTGTCTTTTGGAAAAAATTTGCGAAGGGCAGCGAAAATAATGACGTCAATATGCTGGCTGGCCAGATAGGCAACCATGCTGGCGACGGCAATCTGCGGCACGAGGCCGAAAATGGTTTCCAGGGAACCGTGCGCAAAATCACTTTCATCCGCGATGAAATTCAAACCGAACTGCATGGCGATGACCATGAACAGCAGCGCGGAAAATCCGAGCCATACCGCTTTTTTCGCTTCTTTTTTCCCGTATTTTTCATTTAAAATATCGGTTGCCAGAAATGTTGAGGCATAGAGGCTGTTTCCAAGTGTCGCAGTCAGTCCGATAATCTCGATGGTTTTCGTCACCTGAATGTTCGCCAGGATGGTGGACATAGCAACCCAGGCGAACAAACCAGACTTGCCGAAAAATTTGTACATAACCAACAGCATAACAAAATTGGCCAGGACGAATCCAAGGCCTAAAAATTCATTGAACAAAATAAAATCCTCCTTAGTTTTGGTAAAGCGGGAGTTCACGAACCGCTTGGACAGAAAAAATATCCTTAGACAGTATAACTATTGTTGGAATAAATAACAAACAAGTAGTAAAATGATGAAACGGCAATTTTAATAAGAGGTGACTGTGTGAATAAATTATCGATTATGAACGAAATAGATGAAATGCTGGATACGTATTGCGATGGATGTTTTGTCAGATCCCAGATCCGCAAGGACGATGGCAAAACCGCGGCGCACCGTTTCTGCATCAGCAACTGCACGATAGGCACGCAGCTGCAGTTTTTGGGAAATGAATTGAATAAAACCGGATCACCCGGTAAAAATTGAAAAGCCTGGAGCAAATTTTGCTCCAGGCTTTTTCTTATTCAGCTTTCTGTGCCTGCAACTGGCGCAGCTGCAGCACCTGATTCGCAGGCTGCGGCGTTATGCCGTACAGTTCCTCGTTTTTATAGGCGTGAACTTCTTCATAAGCATTCTTCATCTTGCCCACGAGATACTCATCTGACAAATGGGATTTCGACCAGTAGAAAATATCCATGACGCTCTTTTCGCCTGTGACGGGATGGATGCGTTCGTATTGAATGGAGGGTGCTTTTTTGAAGTTTTGTTTCTGATAGAATCGTACGCGCTTTTCCGTTTCGGGGTCTTCCGGGGAAACTGGATCGACTTCCAATATAATCAATTTGTTTTTCTCTTTCATCTTGGAAATTACTTTGCTGCCAAGCCCTGAACCGCGTGAACTGCTGCTGACGAGAATATAGTCGATGAAAACATAATCAGGTTTTTCGAAATAAACCAACGTATAGTGAGGTCCTTCATCAACTTTGTATAATCCCTTTTTCTCCATAAGCAGCTTCTTCATATGTGATTCGGATTTCATCTCTTTGGCGGGAAAATATTCTCTGAGTTTGGCGAACCAGTGAGACATGATCAACAAATCCCTTCTTTATTGTATTTTTTTAAGCTGTGATTGCAACGGTGATAACAATCGATACTATTAGTTACCAATTCTGCAGATTCCTTAAACCCAAAGTTGTGAGAAATGTTTCGAAAATCGCAATTTTGGCAATATGGAGCCTATAACGATGAAGTATTTCGCTGAAGGAGTGGTCAAAGATGAATGATTCGAAAAAAGAGGGAAAATTGACGGCTATTCTGGGCTGGAGCCTGCCTGCCATAGAAGCGGTGGACAAACTGGACCGGCCTTATGTCGTAGTAGGGCCGCCTGATTTCCAGAGCTTTGCGGATGAAAACGACATTAATTTCATCCCCTGGGATTTCGAAAGGCTGAACGAAGGGTCTGAAGAACTTTATCAGCGCTTGAAAGAGATGGATACGAAAGTGGCTGTGCCAATCTACGAGGAAACAGTCGAATGGGCCGGCGCTTTGAATGCCCGCTTCTTTGATGATCCCCGGGCTTTCAACCGCTCACTCCTTTTGAGGGACAAAGGCCTCATGAAACGGAAGGCCCAGATGGCAGGCATCCGGGTTGGCGTTTTTGAAGAAGCGCATTCCACAGACGATATTCACCGTTTTTTAAAGCGGGTCAACGACGCATTGATTAAAGTCGACGGGGATCTGAATGACCCGATTCATATTAAGCCCCTAAACAAAGCGGGGACGGTGGGGCACATGATGATCCGGGATGCCGCAGACATCGACAAAATCGGAGATATGGAATTTCCCTATCTGATGGAGAGCCATTTGGACGGCCAGGAATTTTCCTGTGAAGCATTCATCCATGATGGCAAGATAAAATTCCTCAACATCACAGAATACGTAAAACTTGGCCATTCGAATTTCGTCCCAGCTTCGCCTTCACTCGAAGAATGGCGCCCTCAAATTCATGATCAAATTCAAAAACTGGTGGATGCATTTGAAATAAAATACGGCGTTATCCATCCGGAATATTTCATTTCCCATGACGGCACGATCAATTTCGGAGAAGTGGCGGCGCGGGTGCCGGGCGGACATATTTTTGATCTAATTGAAAAAGCATACGGCTTTAATGCTTTCCAGGCACAGATTCTCTGCAGTGATCCGGAAACGACAGAGGAAGAGCTGGATGAATTTTTCCCGGAAGAAGTGACATCTGCGAAAGGCTATGCAGGAAGCCTGATGGTTTATCCGCGTGTCCGCCTCGTTGAGAAGCTTGACATACCTGAAGAACTGAAAAATGATCCATACTTTGATAAACATGATCTGTTCATTCCAGTTACATCAAAAGTCGCGGAACGCGTCGGTTTCGGCAATCATTACGGCACCATCTTCTTTTTCGGGGAAGACAGTGACCGCATGAAAGAATTATTGGAGCAGTATGAGAAGTATGATTTCTATAATTAATCACCTGGGGGAGTATATATGGCAGTTGAGGCAACAGTAAAAGACCGGTTTCAAAAAGCGCTGAGCACTTTGGAAGAAGCAAAGCCATTTGCGAAAAGCATGTACCAGACAGAAGTATTTCAGCTTGCACAGGAACTGGCGTCGACGGATGAAGGCATCGAAACACTCTATGAGTTTGCGCCTCAATTTGATAAAGCCGGTGTATTCCACGGCGGCCCCTGGTCCGATGCAACAAGCCTGGAAGCACCGTTTGTCGGTGGTTCACTGAAAATAAAAGGAGTCAATTCCGTGGTGGAGCTGATGAGTGAGCTTCGCATGCTGTCGATCATAGAAGGCCATTATGAACATGAAGGAGTGCCGCCTGAAGAAGCGTCGGCTTTCCTGAATGAAGTGCTGGCGCTGAATCTCGACTTCCTGTTCCCGCCGGAAACGGAAGAAGCCCGGGTTGCAGGCGGAGACCATATTGAGCGGGGACAGCGGCTTTTCCGTTTCCTCGGCAGCAAGCTCTCCTATAAAGCAGTAGCGGATAAACTGGTGGAAGAAATCGGGCGGCTGACCGTGCAGCGTCCGATCATGGTGGAGCGGATCATCAGAATGATCGAAACCGCGGTGCAGATGCTCGATGAAGATATTGAGGAAAGCACGAAAGAAAAATTGCTGTCATTTCAAAAAGCGATTTCCACTCCGACACCACTCTCTGAAGAATATCCAAATCTGAAAGACTATCAGAAAAAATTAGCTGAACTGGACGAACAGGAAATTCTTGCTGAATCCGCCCTGTTCAGAGAGTCGATGGAAGCGACAGGACTTGTTGCTCCACCGCATGCAATTCTGATGCGCTATCTGAACCGGCGTTATCCCGATTTGATTCCGGAAGCGCTTGGCCTTACAGAAGTCGGCACCGCCAGCTATAATGCCAACGATGAGCTGGTCCGGGACATGATCCAGATTTCTGTCCATCCGCCGACAAGCAAAGTCGTTTACGGGCTCGCGCGTATGCTGGACAGCGGTGTTCTCACCCAGGATCCAGTTCTGCCGGCACTCAGAAGACTATTTGATATCGATTTCCATCCGGATGTTCGAAAAATGATCCTCAAGAAAGAATTCCGCAAGGCGGGCATTACGCCAAACGGTGTGCTGATCGGAGGCGTCATCAATGTGCTGGGGCAGCCGCTCGGCATCGGGCAAGGACTGAATCCCACTTGCCAATCAGCGCGGGCGATTTCGCTGTGGGCACAGCATGGCGTCGTGCAATTGCTGGAGTATATCGCCCGTGCAGTGCGGGAAAATGACATTGATATGACGTTTGAAGGTACACCGATTCATTCAAACGAAATTGAAGGCGGCGTTGCGGAAGAAATCCACCACGAACTGGATCCGGTATCAAGCGTCCTCGTGCCGCATCTTGATAAAATTTATAACGAAATGATGAAAATGACAGCGCTTCGCGGGGAAGACGGCCATAAATGGGTCAATCCGGAATTTTACGGTGAATGGATCCAGAGAGGATTCAGCAATATCATCGACCCGCTCACAGGATTCGTTACGGATTACGAAGCGTTCGTGCGCCTGTTCTATGCAACGCACCATCCCGAATACAACGAAGGCTACGAAATGATTTACCCGAATCCAGTGGGCATCTATATTACGAATGTCCACGGCAACCTGCTGGGGCTGCATGCGGTATCAATTCAGCGGATAGCTGAAGATCCGGACGGTGAAGTCCGCGTTTATTTCTATAACCCGAATAACGATAGCGGCCAGAACTGGGGTCAGGGCATTGAAACGAGCGTCCAGGGCAAGGGAGAACTGGAAGGGGAAAGCTCATTGCCGTTCAAGCAGTTTACGGCCAGAATGTATGCGTTCCATTATAATCCGTATGAGCAGGGTGATACGTATATGGTGGAAGATGCCGACGTCGAAGAGATCGAAAAATTATCCCGCGAAAGCTGGGGCAAGACCTATACCTGGATGTAAAATAGTTTAAGCTACAATATTTCAAAATCGATATTGCGCAAAATAGCTTTGCTTTCCTGGGGGCTCGCGCTGAG
>NZ_JRGN01000046.1 GCF_000775575.1 Planococcus sp. CAU13 | reverse complement strand
AAACCGGGGTTTTGAATGTAACTTAATTACACTTAAGTTACATTCAGTTTCAAGATCTTTACTATACAAAACAGGATCAAATAAAAAAGTTATCGAAACAAGGTCTTTCCCCTACAGCTTCTTAAAAACAGATTAGATTGAGTTCTTATACAAGTACTATATCTCCTTTTTTTGTACTTTTATAAAAGAAATTGTGAAAACGATAATAGCTAGTATCAAGAAAAAAACGCCAATAGCTATGGGTATATATATAAATCCATTAATCATGCTTCCAGATGTTGTCCATGATGCAGCACCCGAAGGTCTCGAAAAAACTGTGGCAACTGATTCCCCGTTTACACCTAGTATTAAAGCTAAAACACCTAAACAAAAGAAAACTATAAATAATTTGAATGAATCTAAAAAGCTATTTTTCACATAAATCCCCCTTCTTATTTGTCCTTAATGACTTTTTGAATGTAACTTAATTCACAATAAGTTACATTCGTACTTGTGGTTTTA
>NZ_JRGN01000030.1 GCF_000775575.1 Planococcus sp. CAU13 | reverse complement strand
AAGACCCGCCCAAAGACGAATAGTCTTTGGCGGGTCTTCTTCATTTAATTAGAATTGGATATGCTTTTCGATATAAGACTGCACTTCGGCGATCGGCATGCGCACCTGTTCCATGGAATCGCGGTGGCGTACGGTTACCTGGCCGTCTTCAACCGAATCGAAATCGTACGTCACGCAGAACGGCGTGCCGATTTCGTCCTGGCGGCGGTAGCGTTTGCCGATGGACTGCGAGTCGTCATAATCGACCATGAAATGCTTCGCAAGATCAGCGAATACTTCAGTCGCGCCTTCAGCCAGTTTCTTCGATAAAGGAAGAACAGCCGCTTTATAAGGTGCAAGCGCCGGATGGAATTTCAACACCGTGCGTTTGTCATCGTTGTCGAGTTCTTCGACCTGGTAAGCGTCCACCAGGAATGCCAGTGTAACACGGTCGGCTCCAAGCGACGGCTCGATGCAATAAGGCACGTAGCGTTCATTTGTTACCGGGTCGATGTAATTGAAATCTTCGCCGGAATGCTCCATATGGCGTTTCAGGTCAAAGTCGGTGCGGTCAGCGATGCCCCAAAGTTCGCCCCAGCCGAACGGGAATTTGTATTCGATGTCGACGGTGGCATTTGAATAATGGGAAAGTTCATCCGCATCATGCTCGCGCAGGCGCATATTGCCTTCAGTCATTTGAAGGTCAAGCAGCCATTGTTTGCAGAAATCGCGCCAGTAGGCGTACCATTCAAGATCTTCACCCGGCTTGCAGAAAAACTCCAGCTCCATCTGTTCGAATTCACGGGTACGGAATGTGAAGTTGCCCGGCGTGATTTCATTGCGGAAACTTTTACCGATCTGGGCGATCCCGAAAGGCATGCGTTTGCGCATTGAACGCTGGACGTTTTTGTAGTTGACGAAAATCCCCTGAGCGGTTTCAGGACGCAGGAAGATTTCGTTTGTTGAAGCTTCCGTCACACCCTGGAACGTTTTGAACATCAGGTTGAACTGGCGGATTTCGGTAAAGTCATGCTTGCCGCAGACAGGGCAGTCGATCGCATGCTCTTCAATCAATTCAGCCATTTTTTCAAACGACAGGCCGTCAACGATCATTTCGATTCCTTTGGCATCCAAAGCCTCTTCAATCAGTTTGTCGGCGCGCAGGCGTGATTTACAGCTCCTGCAGTCGATCATCGGGTCGTTGAAGTTGCCGACATGCCCTGAAGCGATCCATGTTTTCGGATTCATCAGGATGGCAGCATCGAGCCCGACATTATAAGGGGATTCCTGGACGAATTTCTTCCACCATGCTTTTTTGATATTGTTTTTCAGTTCGACGCCAAGTGGTCCATAATCCCACGTATTGGCCAGGCCGCCGTAGATTTCAGAGCCCGGAAAAACAAAGCCTCTGTGTTTTGCTAATGCTACTACATCTTCCATTGACATAAAAATTACCTCCATAAAATAAAAAATCGCACACGTCCCGGACATAAAGTCCGAGGACGAGTACGTTATGACCCGCGGTTCCACCCCGATTGGCTGCAAAAAAACAGCCCGCTTAAAAAAATTATGGCTCCAGATTGCCTTTTCCTGCCTGTACGGGCTTTCACCATCCCCGCTCGCTGATGTGGCAGTACTTATCGATCTTTCATTGCCTGCTTATAGAATCTTTCCATATTGTATCATGCCAAACTTTTCTTCGCAATATGGCGTCCATTAGTATATAATAATCATCATTGAGTATAACACATATCCTGAGGCGGTGAGTCCGATCGAACTCAATAAAAGACAAGAAGAGATTCTGCGTATCGTCAAAGGGAATGGTCCGATTACCGGTGAACAGATTGCCGAACGGCTCCATCTGACGAGGGCGACGCTGCGCCCGGACCTCGCCATCCTTACAATGGCCGGCTTCCTGGATGCGCGTCCGAGAGTCGGCTATTTCTATTCCGGCAAAAAGCCGGGACATGAAATAACCGATACGATGAATAACATGAAAGTAAAGGACTTCCAGTCGATACCGGTGGTCGTCAGAGAAAATGTCAGTGTCTATGATGCTGTCAGCCAAATGTTCCTGGATGATGTCGGCACATTGTTTGTCGTTGATAAAAATTCATTGTTAACAGGAGTGCTGTCCCGCAAGGATCTTTTGCGGACGAGCATCGGCAGCAAAGATCTGTCTTCCATTCCTGTACATATCATCATGACCCGCATGCCGAATATCACCTATTGCTTCAAGACCGACTCCCTGATCCAGGCAGCGAACAGGCTGATCAATCAGCAGATCGATGCATTGCCGGTGGTCGAAGAAGTGGCCGATGGATTGAAAGTGGTTGGCCGGCTTACGAAAACCAATATTACCCGGGCTTTCTTGTCCTTATCCGAAAGCCATGAATTGTGAGGTGGGAAAAGGATGAAACTACTGCGAATTTTCGTGATTTCCGATTCAGTGGGAGAGACCGGGGAACTGGTGGCGAAAGCGGCTGTCAGCCAGTATCTGAACCCTGATCAAAATGTTTCATTGAAGCGGTTTCCATATATAGACTCCATCGACCAGGTCAAAGACATCATTCACATGGCGGCCGATCAGCGGGCGTTTATCGTCTATACGCTGGTTTCCAACAGGCTGCGCGAATTCATTGTGTCGGAAACGGCACGTCTGAAAGTTACAGCCGTGGATCTGATGGGGCCGCTTCTGGATGCCCTGAGAGTAGAACTGAATGCAGAACCGCTGGAAGAAGCCGGCCTGGTCCGCAAACTGGACGATGATTATTTCAAAAAAGTTGAAGCCATTGAATTTGCGGTGAAATATGATGACGGCCGCGATCCGAGAGGCATTCTGATGGCGGATATTGTCCTGGTCGGTATTTCCAGGACATCAAAAACGCCGCTGTCACAATATTTGGCCCACAAGCGCCTGAAAGTGGCGAACGTGCCGCTCGTGCCGGAAGTGGACCCGCCGGAGGAATTGTTCAGAGTGGCGCCGGAAAAATGTTTCGGGCTGGTCATTTCACCGGAAAAACTCAATCATATCCGCAAAGAGCGGTTGATTGCACTCGGTTTGAATGATGACGCCAATTATGCAAAAATCCAGCGCATCCATGAAGAAATCGAACATTTCAATAAAGTGGTCGAAAAGATAAACTGCGAAGTGATTGATGTTACCAACCGCGCTGTGGAAGAAACTGCCAACTTGATTATGAGCAAACGGAAATAAACTTTAAGAAAAGCCACCTGTAAAGGCGGTTTTTCTGTTTTGTCAGTGGATTTTATTGCGAAAGAGTTTTATAATGAAGAATTGTGGCTAAACCTATAAGATAGACATAATTTACTCCTTCATCTTTTTAATGAAATATGAAGGAATTTGCCGCTGTATCTCGAATTAAGTATGTTAAGCAAATAAAGATGGTGATAAATTGTGTCCAGTCGGGTATCAGAAGAAGTGATTGAGAAAATCCGCTCTTCTGCGGATATTGTCGATATTGTTGGAGAATATGTCCAATTAACCAAAAGGGGACGAAACTGGTTCGGGCTCTGTCCGTTCCATGGAGAAAGCACCCCATCGTTTTCTGTTACTTCCGATAAACAGATCTTCCATTGTTTCGGGTGCGGTGCGGGTGGTAATGTTATCACTTTCCTGATGGATATTGAAAATTTATCGTTCCAGGAAGCTATAGCGAAATTAGGCCAGCGTACAGGCATCGATGTTGAAATCAGCACACCTTCCGACTCAGCCCAGGCACCGTCCAAAGCCGATAATCGGCTCGTGGGCATGCATGAATTCGCTGCTGATATGTACCACCATATCCTGCTGAATACAGAAGAAGGCCAAGCGGCTCTCGATTATCTGGAAAACCGCGGGTTCACGCGTGAGATCATTGAAAAATACCGGATCGGCTGGTCTTTGCCGGAATGGAATTATATGTCTTCTGCCTTGCTGAAAAAAGGGTATACCGAAGAAGAACTGGAATCGAGCGGTCTAGCCATTGCGCGGGAGCAATCTGAGGGCCATTTTGACAGGTTCCGCGGACGCATCATGTTTCCCATCATGAATGAAAGCGGCAAGGCCATCGCATTTTCAGGGCGAATCATGGAAAACACGAAACAGGAAGCGAAGTATATGAACAGCCCTGAATCTCCCATTTTCCAGAAAAGCCAGGTGCTTTATAATTTTCATCTGGCAAGAGGACCAATCCGAAAAAATCGGAAAATCGTTCTATTTGAAGGGTTCATGGATGTTATCGCCGCCGGAAAAGCGGGAGTCGATAATGCCCTTGCGACCATGGGTACTTCCCTGACGCCGCAGCACATCCGCATCATGAAGCGTTTCGCACAGGAAGTGGTGATCTGCTTTGATGGAGACGATGCCGGCTGGGAAGCTGCGAAACGGGCTGCGATTGCATTAAATGAAGAAAAATTCAAAGTTGAAGTTGCTGTCTTACCGGGAAAAATGGATCCTGATGATTATGTCAGGGAAAACGGCAGCGAAGCTTTTAAGGAACAGATTATCGGCAAGCCGCATGCATTCATCGCTTTTGCCATGATGCATGCTCGCCGCCATAAAAATTTCCAGTATGAAAATGATCTGCTCCAGTATATTCAGGATGTCCTCCAATTATTGGCGGGACGGTCGACACCGCTCGAACGGGATCTTTACATCAAGCAATTGTCCAATGAAACAGGTTTGTCGCAGGAAGCCATTTTGCAGCATTACCGCAAACTGGAGAACAAGACTGTTGAAAGAAACCGAACGGAACCCGCTCCGCAGACTGTGAGGCGCGAACCGAAAAAAGTCACTTCGCTGCACCGGGCAGAAAGGCTGCTGCTTGCCCATGCATTGGCGGATGCCAGTGTAATGGACAAACTCGCCGTCGACGATGGAATTCCGTTCATCAGCGAAGAATTCCAGGCAATATACGTGCAATTGCTCGGATTTTATGAAGAATGGAATAAGGCGGATTTTCATAAATTCCTTGAAACGCTCCAGGATGCTGAACTCCGTAAACTGGTGATGGAGTCCGCTCTGTCCGAACGGGACCCGGATCATCCGGATGAAGAAATTTCCGATTGCCTCAAACATTTGGGCAAGCATCGGATTGAGCAGGAAATCCTGTTGAAGATCCAGCAATCGAAAGAAGCGGAAAAACAGCATGATCTGCAACGTGCTCTGCTTCTTGCGCAAGAAGTGATTGCTTTACGTAAGTCGCTATAGTTTAAACCCGGTTTTTAAAGGAGGAAGTCAAAATGGCTGAAAAGTCTGAACGCCAAAATGAAGTTGAAGCAACAAATGTACCATTGACTACGGAGGGTCCGGATGTGAGTGTGGAGGAAGCCAAGAAACAATTGATAGAAGCCGGCAAAAAAAGCGGTGAGCTTAATTATGAGCAGATTGCAGATAAATTAGCGGTTTTTGAAATGGAATCCGACCAGGTGGAAGAGTTTATCGATCAGCTGGAAGGGCACGGCATTGAGCTGGAACGGAAATCGGATGATGAAGAACATCTTGACCGTCTGATGAAACCTACAGAAGAAAAATTCGATTTGAATGATCTGAGTGTGCCGCCGGGCGTCAAAATCAATGATCCGGTCCGCATGTACCTGAAAGAAATCGGGCGGGTTGACCTTTTGAAAGCGGAAGAGGAAGTCCGCCTTGCCAAATTGATTGAACAGGGTGATGAAGAAGCGAAAAAACGCCTTGCTGAAGCTAACCTTCGTTTAGTTGTCAGTATTGCCAAGCGCTATGTCGGGCGCGGTATGCTGTTCCTGGATCTGATCCAGGAAGGGAACATGGGTCTGATCAAAGCGGTTGAAAAGTTCGATTACTCGAAAGGCTTCAAATTCAGTACGTATGCTACATGGTGGATCCGGCAGGCGATTACCCGTGCGATTGCCGACCAGGCACGCACGATCCGTATCCCGGTTCATATGGTTGAAACCATCAACAAACTGATTCGCGTGCAGCGTCAATTGCTGCAGGATCTTGGACGTGAGCCTTCACCTGAGGAAATTGGTGAGGAAATGGATCTGCTGCCGGAAAAAGTGCGTGAAATCCTTAAGATTGCCCAGGAACCGGTATCTCTAGAAACGCCGATCGGGGAAGAGGACGATTCGCATCTTGGTGATTTCATTGAAGATTCGGATGCACAGTCTCCATCAGACCATGCAGCTTATGAATTATTGAAAGAACAGCTAGAAGATGTACTTGATACACTGACGGACCGTGAAGAAAATGTTTTGCGTCTGCGTTTCGGTCTTGACGACGGACGTACGCGTACACTTGAAGAAGTAGGAAAAGTATTTGGCGTTACGCGTGAGCGTATTCGTCAGATCGAAGCCAAAGCGCTTCGCAAGCTTCGCCACCCCTCAAGAAGCAAACGTCTGAAAGACTTTTTGGAATAAAACTTGCCGTTTCTCATTTACATATGGGAAACGGTTTTTTGTTGCAAAAAATCATTTTACCCTTATCTATTGAGTTTGACGGAATTTTAGCTATATAATGAATATTGTAAGCGTATTCAGAAAAAAGGGGATGTAAAAAGATGAATTTCGATTTGACGCAAGAACACCAGATGATCAAAAAGACGATTAAGGAATTTGCAGATAAGGTGGTTGCTCCGGGAGCGATTGACCGGGACCGCAGCAAGGAATTTCCGACTGAAATTTTCAGACAGCTTTCCGACATGGGGATGATGGGATTGCCGTTTGATGAAAAATACGGCGGTGCCGGAGCGGATACCACAAGTTTTGCTATTGTGACGGAAGAACTCAGCCGCGCCTGTGCTTCGACAGGAATCACGTATTCAGCGCATATTTCACTTGGCGGTGCACCGCTTAACCTGTTCGGTACAGAAGAGCAGAAAGAAAAATACCTGACACCGATCTGCACAGGCGAATCTTTCGGTGCATTCGGACTGACAGAACCCAATGCCGGATCGGATGCGGGCGGCACAGAAACCCGTGCTATTGAAGACGGCGATGACTGGGTCATCAACGGATCTAAAGTCTATATCACAAACGCAAGCCACGCAAAACATCTGGCAATTACAGCCATTACTGGCATGAATGACGGCAAAAAGGAAATCAGCGCCATCATCGTGCCGACCGATGCAGAAGGCTTCACAATCATCGACAATTACGAAAAAATGGGCTTGAATGCATCGAACACAACAGAACTGGTATTGGAGAATGTCCGGGTGCCAAAAGAAAATCTATTAGGCAAACGCGGAGAAGGCTTCAAACAATTTTTGGTCACTCTTGACGGCGGACGCATCGGAATCGCTGCGATGGCAGTCGGAATCGCGCAGGCTGCTTTCAACCGTGCACTTGCTTATTCAAAAGAACGGAAACAATTCGGCAAAGCCCTGTCAGAATTCCAGATCACTCAATTCAAACTGGCTGACATGGCAATGAAGATTGAATTGGCCCGCAATATGGTCTATAAGGCGGCATGGCTGAAAGATCAGGGGCGTCCATTCACAAAAGAAGCTTCGATGGCGAAACTTTACGCTTCTGAAATTTCTATGGAAGTCGCAGATGAAGCAATCCAGATTCACGGCGGCTATGGCTATATGAAGGAATATGAAGTGGAGCGCTATATGCGTGACGCAAAACTGCTCGAAATCGGAGAAGGCACATCAGAAGTTCAGCGCATGGTCATTGCCCGTCAAATCGGCTGTTAAATTACCGAATTTGTCACAAAGCGGTAAAACTTATCTGATATTCCTTTCAGTTTATTGCAGAATACAGTACAATAATGAATGATACGAACACTATCATATGCAGAACTTGTAGAGGGAGGGGTAACGGATGCAAAAAAATGCAATTGTACCTTATATCTTAATCATGGCTTTCGGTATCGGCTTGATTTTCTTCATGTCCTTGGAAGGCGTCAGCAACCAAGCTGAAATTGGCGAAGAACATGGATCTGAAGAAGCAGGCGAAGGTGCAGCAACAGGCGAAGGCTCTGGCGAAGGCGAAGACACTGCCAATGCAGGGGAATTCGACCCGGAAGCTAAAGCTCAGGAAAGCTGTATTTCTTGTCACGGTTCAAGCTATGAAGGCGGATTAGGGCCATCATTAATTGATACTGAAATGTCACAGGAAGAAATCGAACAGATTATTGCAGAAGGTGCAGGCCAAATGCCAGGCGGACTTGTTGAGGAAGAGAACATTCCGGCAATGGCTGAGTGGGTCTTGTCACTCGGAGAATAATAGCACAAAAACCCTTAGTTCTTCTGGAGCTAAGGGTTTTTCTGTCAAATGGAGGATTTTGGATGAATGCACAACAATTATCGGAGAGACTGAAGCGGGTCGCTTCACATGTACCGCAAGGCGCAGTTCTGGCGGATATCGGCAGTGATCACGCGTACCTGCCGTGCTATCTGGCATTAAAGGGAAAAATAAATAAAGGAATTGCCGGTGAAGTGGTCAAAGGACCATATGAATCAGCGGTAAGACAGGTTCGTCAGGAAGGGCTCGATGAACAGATCGAAGTCAGGCTCGCGAACGGGCTCACAGCAATCGACCCGGCAGACGGAGTGACTGCTGTCGCAGTTGCCGGCATGGGCGGTCCATTGATCGCCTCGATCCTGGAAGACGGTAAAGCGAATCTGGACGGGGTCAGACGCCTGATCCTGCAGCCGAATGTCCATGCCAAAGCGATCCGGGACTGGGCAGCTGCCAACGGATGGGCCATCGTCGATGAGGAAATCCTGAAGGAAAACGATAAGATTTACGAAATCATTGTACTTGAACCTTCATCGGCGTCCGTATCCTATTCCCAGCAGGAGCTTTTAATGGGGCCTGTACTCATCAAAGAGAAGCCGCCTGAGTTTAGAGAAAAGTGGGAGCGGGAAAGTTCACAGTGGAAACGAATACTTCTGTCGGTGGAGTCGACTGAACAGACGCTGGAAATTTTAGCGAAAAAACAGGAGCTTGTCGAAAAAATACGGTTAGCGGAAGAGGTGCTGCACGGTGAAAATACCTAATGGCCAACAGATCATCGAGGAATTCGAGAAATGGTCACCGAAATATCTTGCGATGGAAGGCGATCCCATCGGCCTTCACGTCGGCACATTAAATAAGAAAGTCGGGCGGGTGCTCGTAACGCTTGATGTCAATGAAGCGGTCGTCGATGAGGCGATTGCGAAAGGAGCGGAACTGATCATTGCGCATCATCCTCCGATTTTTCGCCCCATGAAAAATCTTCAGACCGATTTGCCGCAGGGCCGGCTTATGGAAAAGTTGATCAAGCATGATATAGCCGTTTATGCCGCCCACACAAATCTGGATGTTGCTTTCGGCGGAGTCAATGATCTTCTGGCTCAAGCCCTTGGGCTGCAGGATACCGAGGTTCTCGTCCAAACCTATGAAACGGAATTGGTCAAAGTTGCCGTATTTGTGCCGGAAAGCCATGAAGAACAGGTTCGCCAGGCGCTTGGCGATGCAGGGGCGGGTGCAATCGGCGACTATGAGCACTGCAGTTATACACTGTCAGGCACAGGCCGCTTCCGGCCGACTGCAGCAGCGGATCCGTTTATCGGGGAGGCCGGCAAAATGGAAATGACCGAAGAGTCGAAGATTGAAGTGGTCGTCCGCAAATCCGAAAAGGACCGCGTAATTCGAGCCATGATTGCCGCCCATCCCTATGAAGAAGTCGCATACGATGTGTTCACTCTGGAAAATAAAGAATTGCCGATGGGGCTTGGCCGTGTTGGGACATTGGAACAAGAAATGACGCTTCGCGGTTTTGCGGAGATGGTGAAAGAGAAATTGAATGTTCCTTTTGCGCGCATTGTCGGCAATGAGGAAGATAAAGTTAAGAAAGTCGCTGTTCTTGGCGGCGACGGCAATAAATACATCCATCAGGCCAAACGCGCCGGAGCGGATGTGTATGTGACAGGCGATATGTATTTCCATACGGCACAGGATGCCCAGGCGATCGGCTTGAATATCGTCGATCCCGGCCATCATGTCGAAAAAGTTATGATCCGCGGAGTGGCGAATCAATTGGCGAAACGTACCGACTGGCAATGTGAATTTTTGCCTTCTGAAGTGGATACGGAACCGTTTAAGCTGATATAAAGAAAAATGCCTCTTCTGGTGGAGCACCCCAAAAGTTAGAGTTCAAATCTAAC
>NZ_JRGN01000109.1 GCF_000775575.1 Planococcus sp. CAU13 | reverse complement strand
GACTTAAGCTGCCCTTCCTGTGCGGCAAAAGCGCCGCTTCGCCAAATCGTCTTATGACTTTCAGAGCTTAACGGGCGCTGTCGCATTTCTTAAATAAAAAATTTGAATGAGGTTTTAAAATGAAACAATACATAAAGCGGTACGCCGCAAACTTTGACTACCCTCTGCTTTTTGCTTACCTTGCGTTGACCCTGTTTGGCCTCGTAATGATTTACAGTGCCAGCATGGCATGGTCCGTCTACCGGTACGGCTGGGAGCCTGACCACTTTTTCAATCAGCAGGTTACGAATTTGGCACTGGCCATACCTGCTTTTATCGTGGGAGCCATTTTTCCCTACAAGCATTTCAGCAAGAAATGGATGATGATGTCCGTCCTGTTTGTCGTATTCTCAGGACTGATACTGGTGCATTTCATCGGTTATGCAGGCGGCGGCGCCCGCAGCTGGATCTACCTTGGCTTTGCGAGCATCCAGCCGTCTGAAATTGCAAAAGTCGGGCTCATTTTTTATTTGGCCGGCGTCTTCTCCAATAAATATAAAAATGGCACCATCAATAAACTGAATGAATCCATCATCCCGCCGGTCATTGTATTGGCACTCGCCCTGTTCCTCGTATTCCGGGAACCGGATATAGGATCAATGGGGATTATCGGACTCGTCGGGCTCAGTGTTATGGCGGCAAGCGGCATCCGTTTCAGCATGTTCGTCAAATTGGCAGGGCTCGTCACTGTGGCGTTGGCAGTTTTTATCATTCCTTTTGTCATTTTTGCCCAGGATATGATTTTTACGGAAAAGCGGATGGGCCGTCTCGAAGCGTTTCTCAATCCCTTTATAGATGAACTTGGATTTGGCATGCAGATTGTCAATGGTTATCTGGCCATCGGATCAGGCGGCCTGGGCGGCCTGGGATTGGGCCAGTCCATCCAGAAACTGGGATATCTACCCGAACCGCATACAGACTTCATCATGTCGATAGTGGCTGAAGAGCTTGGCGTGCTGGGCGTTCTCTTTGTTATTGGGGGTCTTGGCTTTATTGTGCTGAAAGGGTTGTCGATCGCCATGACCACCAAAGATCCGCTTGCACGGATGCTGGCAGCAGGCATCGCGAGCATGATCGGCATCCAGACTTTCGTCAACCTCGGGGGTCTGTCAGGGCTTATCCCGCTAACCGGTGTAACCCTGCCATTTATAAGTTATGGCGGAACTTCCGTAATTTTGTTATCTTTAGCTATGGGAGTATTGATGAATGTTTCTATGTTCCATAAATATGAAAAAACAAAAAAATAAAGGGTGTGCTGCATTGTGAAGATCGACAAGATTTTGGTGGCAAACCGCGGAGAAATCGCTATCAGGGTTTTCCGCGCCTGTACAGAACTGAAAATTCCGACAGTTGCAATTTATTCACAAGAAGACAGCGGTTCGTACCACCGCTACAAAGCAGATGAATCATATTTAGTGGGTAAAGGAAAAAAACCGATCGATGCCTATCTGGATATTGAAGACATTATCCGCATCGCGAAAGATACCGGAACAGACGCAATTCACCCGGGCTACGGTTTTCTATCCGAGAACGTTCATTTTGCAAGAAGGTGTGAAGAGGAAGGCATCCTGTTTATCGGCCCTACTTCTGCACATCTCGACATGTTCGGGGATAAAGTGAAAGCGCGTTCACAGGCGATCGCGGCAGGTATTCCCGTAATTCCCGGAACTGACGGGCCTGTAGAGTCACTTGAAGAAGTGGAGGAATTCAGCAAAACAGCCGGCTTCCCGTTGATGATCAAAGCATCTCTTGGTGGTGGGGGGCGCGGAATGCGCATCGTCCGCAAACAGGAAGAGCTGGCTTCAGCGTACGAACGCGCCAAATCGGAAGCAAAAGCGGCATTCGGTTCTGATGAAATGTACGTGGAGAAATTCGTGGAAAAACCGAAACATATAGAAGTACAGATTCTGGGAGACCAATACGGCAATATTGTCCACCTGTACGAGAGGGATTGCTCGATTCAGCGCCGCCACCAGAAAGTGGTGGAAATTGCGCCTTCCAATTCAATCAGCGATGAGCTGCGCAGTGAAATCTGTGAAGCTGCAGTGAAATTGATGAAGAATATTGATTACATAAACGCAGGGACAGTGGAATTCCTTGTGGCAAATGATGAATTTTATTTTATTGAAGTGAATCCGCGCATCCAGGTGGAGCACACAATTACCGAAATGATCACCGGCATCGACATTGTCCATGCACAAATCCATATCGCTAGAGGCCACGAACTTCACGGGGACGTCATTTCGATTCCTTCACAGGATAAAATCCCATTATTCGGTTATGCCATACAATCACGTGTGACGACTGAAGATCCGGTCAATGATTTTATGCCGGATGCGGGACGATTGATGGTTTACCGTTCAGGCGGCGGCTTCGGAGTCCGTCTGGATACAGGCAATGCATTCCAGGGAGCGGTAATATCGCCGTTCTACGACTCTTTACTGGTCAAATTGTCGACCTGGGCGCTGACTTTCAAAGAAGCGGCCGGAAAAATGGACCGCAATCTTCAGGAATTCCGGATTCGCGGCATCAAAACGAATATTCCTTTCCTGGAAAATGTAGTCAAGCACCCAAATTTCATCAAAGGTGAATTTGACACGAGCTTTATTGATTCCACTCCTGAACTGTTCCTGTTTCCAGTGCGTCAGGACCGGGGCACGAAACTGCTCAGTTATATCGGCAATGTGACGGTTAATGGCTTCCCTGGAATTGAAAAGAAGAAAAAACCGATTCATGCTGCTCCGAGAAAACCGGAAATCGATCTGTCGGCCACATTGCCGCCGGGGACAAAACAGATTTTCGATGAAAGAGGAGCGGAAGGGCTCGCCAAATGGATCCATGAACAGGAAGATGTTCTGCTGACGGATACCACTTTCCGTGATGCCCACCAGTCCCTGCTGGCGACGCGCCTCCGTTCATTTGATATGTTCACTGTGGCACAGGAAACTGCGCACATGCAGAACGATCTGTTCTCGATGGAAATGTGGGGAGGAGCTACTTTTGATGTCTCCTACCGGTTCCTGAAAGAAGATCCATGGCAGCGGCTGATCAAATTGCGCAAGCAGATGCCGAATGTGCTGTTCCAGATGCTTTTCCGCGGCGCAAACGCCGTCGGCTATAAAAACTATCCGGACAACGTAATCCGTGAATTTGTCCGGGCATCCGGTGAAGCGGGCATCGATGTATTCCGTATTTTCGACAGCCTGAACTGGATCAAAGGCATGGAAGTGGCAATAGATGAAGTGCGGCAGAGCGGGAAAATTGCAGAAGCGGCAATTTGTTATACGGGTGATATCCTGGATCCGAGCCGCGATAAATATACAGTACAATATTACAAAGATATGGCGAAAGAATTGGAAGCATCAGGTGCCCATATTCTGGCCATCAAAGATATGGCTGGCCTATTGAAACCGGAAGCGGCTTATCGCCTCGTTTCTGAACTGAAAGATACGGTCTCGCTGCCAATCCACCTGCATACCCATGACACCAGCGGCAATGGTATTTACATGTATTCAAAAGCGATTCAGGCCGGAGTCGATATTGTCGACACGGCGCTTGGTTCAATGGCGGGGCTCACTTCCCAGCCAAGTGCCAATTCGCTCTACTATGCAATGAACGGCAGCGGACGTGAAGTTCGGATGGACATCAAAGCTGCCGATAAGCTCTCCCATTACTGGGAAGATGTTCGCAAATACTACAATGATTTTGAAAGCGGCATGAACAGCCCGCATTCTGAAATCTATGTTCATGAGATGCCGGGCGGCCAATACAGCAACCTGCAGCTGCAGGCGAGAGCTGTCGGACTTGGCATGAGATGGGAAGCAGTAAAGGAAATGTATTCCCGCGTCAATCTGCTGTTCGGCGACGTTGTCAAAGTGACTCCTTCATCCAAAGTTGTCGGAGACATGGCATTGTTCATGGTGCAGAATGACCTTGACGAAAAGACTGTGATCACCCGCGGTGAAACAATCGATTTCCCGGAATCCGTCATTGAGTTTTTCGAAGGCTATATCGGGCAGCCGCACGGCGGATTCCCGAAAGAATTGCAGAAAGTGGTCCTGAAAGAACGTCAGCCGATCACTGTTCGCCCCGGTGAATTACTTGAACCGGCTGACTTCGGGGAAATCGGCAATATGCTGTTCACCAAACTGGACCGTCCGGTGACGAGCCAGGAAGTGCTGGCACATGCGCTGTACCCGAAAGTGTTCGAGGAATATTCGGCGACCTACAAGACGTTCGGCGATGTTTCTGTTTTGGATACGTTAACTTTCCTCTATGGCATGCGCCTTGGAGAAGAAATCGAAGTTGAGATTCAAAAAGGGAAGACGCTGATCATCAAACTGGTTTCCATTGCTGAACCCCAAAAAGACGGCACGCGTTCAATTTATTTTGAATTGAACGGACAGCCGCGCGAAGTTACAGTGACAGATATGACGGTTGAAACTGACGGTGCAGCAAAACCGAAAGCCGATCCAACGAACGACAGCCACATCGCAGCGACGATGCCTGGAACTGTTTTGAAAGTGGTCGGCGAAAAAGGCGCGAAAGCGAAACGCGGCGACCATCTTCTTGTAACCGAAGCCATGAAAATGGAGACGACGGTTCAGGCTCCTTTCGACGGAACCATTAAAGAAATCTACGTCAATGCCGGAGACGGCATATCAACAGGCGATCTTCTGATTGAAATGGAAAGAATATAAAAAACAAGCGGGCGCATCCGATGCGCCCGCTTGTTTTTTATAGTTTGCTGTAGCTGCGTGAAACTAAAAGCAGCATATAACACAAAAGCCCGAATAATAAAGAGATAAAAAGGGAATGCAATAAAGCAACTGCCAAATTCAATTTTGTCAGAACCACAAGCATGCCTGTCGTCGCCTGCATCATAACGATGACAAAAGCGATGATCCATCCCCAGTAGATGGCCCGCTGATCCTTGTAATGCTTGATGGCGTGCCACATGATGACAGCAATCCAGATGACGATCAGCCCTGCAGCTGCCCGGTGTCCCATTTGGACCCACTCATACATATTGGCAGGAAGCGCAAAAGAATCGTTTCGGCACAGTGGCCAGTCGGAACAGATCAGACTGGAATTCGTATGGCGGACGAGCGCGCCGGTATAAATGACGATATAGGAATAGAGCAGGACACCAATCGTATGGAACTTCATTTTTCTGCCGATTTTCAGTTTTTCCGTATCGAATTTGCGATCGACTTCAAAAACCAGAAGCGTCAGCAGCAGTACAGATGCAAACGAAATGAGGGAGATGCCGAAATGAAGAGCGAGTATGAAATCGCCTTGCCCCCATAAAACCTGAGCTGCCCCGATCAAAGCCTGAAGAACGAGGAAAAATACGGAAGTGATTGCCAAAAATTTCGTTTCCCGGACATGGCCGAACTTTCTCCATGCCATAACCGCCAGTCCCACGATCAGAATGCTGACAGCTCCCGTAACGAGACGGTGTGAGAACTCGATCAGAACTTCTGCTGTTATGACATCGGGGATTAATTGTCCATTACAGCCGGGCCAATGGCGGCCACAGCCCATACCGCTGTCGGTTTTGGTAACGAGGGCACCGCCCAGCATAATGAACAGCATGCCGATTGTCGATGCTACCGCAAACCCTTTTATAAACATGTTTTGCTGCAAGAATGCCACCTTCTTTTTCTATATGAAAATACTTGTAAACGTCCGTAACCTGCATACTCGATAATAGCGAAAGTCTCCCTAAAACACAACGGAAAATCAGGAATAGCGGAAACTTTCGATATTTGGACATATAAAGTGATGCCTTCACAAACTGTTCAAAATCTCCCGCTTTTAAGTCTTAAAAATGATTGGGCAGTAAGGTATGATAGGGGAAGTGCATTGGGACAAACTCCCCGCAATCACAGCTTTTATCGGGAAATTTCAGTTATATGTAGAAAAACAACTGGAATTTAGATATAGTTATGGTTAGCGGAATATGCTTACAACTTTGAAAGGAGGAGGTTTAATGTCAAACGGCCGGTCTCTGTCTGCAGAAGCAAACGAGACGACTGAAACGACGACATTTGTCCAGGATTTTTTGGCACTTATAAAAATCGGAATTGTGAATTCAAACCTGATTACAGTATTCACTGGACTTTGGCTGGCGTTTCAGTTTTCTGGCAGACATTTTTTACAGCATTTGGACATCCTCGTCTACACCTTGGTCGGATCAGCATTGATCATAGCAGGTTCTGCTGCCATGAATAATTACATTGACACAGATATTGATCCATTGATGGCGAGTAAGAGGTCACGGCCAACTGTTACGGGGAGGTTTAAACCACCTGCTGTATTGGCGCTCGCTGTTTCTTTCATTGTTCTAGGCGAAATCTTTTTGTTCTCCGCTTCTGTTTCGGCAGGGGTTCTGGGTATAGCCGGGATTTTTGCTTATGTGGTCCTGTATTCCATGTGGTCCAAGAGAAGACATGTCAGCAATACGATTGTCGGCAGCATTTCGGGTGCCATTCCGCCGCTTATCGGCTGGGCGGCAGTTGAACCTACACTGGGTGCAGGTGCCTGGGCACTGTTCCTGATCATGTTCATCTGGCAGCCGCCGCATTTCTATGCGCTGGCCATGAAACGGACTGAAGAATACCGGGCAGCAAACATCCCGATGCTGCCGGTGGTGAAAGGTTTCCACCGGACGAAAAAATCCATGCTGGCATGGATTGTATTCCTTTTTCCACTGCCATTCCTTTTGCCGGAACTGGGAACAGGTTTCTTCATCTTAGCGACGCTTTTGAATCTGGGCTGGCTCATTTTGGCCATCCGCGGTTTTGGAGCGAAAGATGATTTGAAATGGGCGAAGAATATGTTCATCTATTCATTGAATTACATGACGATCCTTTTCGTTTCAATGATCATATTCGCTGTTTTCGTCTGATTTTCATTAACTAAAAACTTTTAAATGAGAGAGGGGTAAGAAAAGCTATGATGAAAGGACTTACTAATTGGCGTCTTTTCGCTTTGATGACTGCATTGCTCGTCTTTCTGGCGGGCTGCGGGCGTGAAGAGATTTCAACTCTGATCCCTGCTGGCAAGGTCGCACAGGATCAGTTCAACTTATTGATTCTGTCCACCGCGGTTATGACTTTCGTAATCATTGCCGTATCGATCATCTTCGTATTGGCAATCGTCAAGTTCCGCCGTTCTAAACTGGGTGATGACATGATACCCGAACAAGTGGAAGGCAGTGCAAAACTTGAATTTATCTGGACTGCAGTACCGATCGTGCTTTTGCTGATCCTTGCTGTTCCTACTGTCTACTCAACTTTTGACCTGGCTGATGTAACGGCTATGGATTCGATTGATGAGGAAGGGAATCAGGAGAACCTTACTGTCAATGTTACTTCTTATCTTTACTGGTGGGAGTTCGAATACCCTGAAGAGGGCATTGTAACTGCACAGGAATTAGTGGTTCCAACCAACGAACGCGTTTATTTTAATTTGATCTCTGCTGATATCAAGCATTCCTTCTGGATTCCTTCAATTGGCGGTAAACTTGACGTAAACCCTGAAAACGTCAATAAATTCTACCTTGAATTCGATAAGGAATCTGCACTCTTGGATGACGGCGTCTACTTCGGTAAATGTGCCGAGCTATGCGGACCTTCGCATGCTTTGATGGATTTCAAAGTTAAATCTGTCGACCGTGAAGAATTCGATCAGTGGGTTGCTTCCATGCAGGAAGAAGTAGAATCTCCAACTGACACAACTGCTCAGGCTGGTGAAGCAATCTTCGGACCTGATGGTGCAAGCTGTATCGGCTGTCACGCAGTTTCAGGCACTGGTCCTGCTGGAATGGCTGGTCCTAACCTGGCTACTTTCGGTGACCGTAACCGCGTTGCCGGATTTATGGAACACACAGAAGAAAACGTTAAAAAATGGATCCAAGATCCACAGCAATACAAACCAGGAAACTTGATGCCTGACGGTAAATCACTCAATGGTGGAGAAGAGTTCACCGAAGAGGAATTGGATGCGCTTGCTGCGTACCTGATGAGTCTGTCTGTTGAGGAATAAACGCGTCAGAGTGTAAAAAGGGAGGTATACAGTGTGAGTTCTTTAGCACAAAAAAAGGGAGTCGGCGCAGTCATATGGGATTACATGACAACAGTAGACCATAAGAAAATCGCGATCCTTTATCTTATCTCAGGCGGATTTTTCTTCCTTATCGGTGGAGTGGAAGCATTGCTTATCCGGATCCAGCTGATGAAGGCTGGAAATGATTTCCTGAGTGCCGGATTATATAATGAAATAATTACAATGCACGGGACAACTATGATTTTCCTGGCCTCGATGCCAATCTTACTGGGCTTTATGAACGCCATAATGCCGCTTCAAATTGGAGCACGTGATGTTGCTTTTCCATTTTTAAACTCATTGGGCTTCTGGCTGTTCTTCTTCGGAGGAATTTTCCTGAACCTGTCATGGTTCATGGGCGGCGCTCCTGATGCAGGTTGGACAAACTATGCTTCACTGGCACTTGCATCTGAAGGGCACGGAATTGACTTTTATGCACTTGGACTGACGATTTCAGGTTTCGGTACATTAATCGGAGGGATTAACTTCCTCGTGACGATTATCAATATGCGCGCGCCTGGTATGACTTATATGAGAATGCCGTTGTTCACATGGACGACTTTTGTCGCTTCCGCTCTGATCCTGCTGGCATTCCCGCCACTTACTGTCGGATTGTTCTTCATGGTCTTTGACCGCATGTTTGGCGCGAACTTCTTCGTTGTCGAAATGGGCGGTAACACGATTATCTGGGAGCATTTGTTCTGGATTTTCGGTCACCCGGAAGTATATATTCTAATCTTGCCGGCATTCGGTATCTTCTCTGAAATCTTCGCGATTTTCTCGAGAAAACGCCTGTTTGGTTATACGGCATTAGTATTTGCAACAATACTTATCGGTTTCTACGGATTCATGGTTTGGGCTCACCACATGTTCACAGTCGGTCTTGGGCCAACTGCCAACGCTATTTTCGCATTGGCGACAATGATCATCGCAGTTCCAACCGGAATCAAAATATTTAACTGGCTTCTTACCATCTGGGGAGGAAGCATCAAGTTCTCGGTACCAATGGTTTACGCGGTAGCGTTCATTCCTTCATTCGTTGCCGGTGGGGTAACGGGAGTTATGCAAGCGATCGCACCACTCGACTACCAATTGCACGATTCTTACTTTATCGTCGCTCACTTCCATTATGTAATTGTTGGTGGGGTAGTATTGGCGATTCTGGCAGGTACACACTTGTACTGGCCGAAAATGTTTGGAACAATGTTGAGTGAAAAACTTGGACATATTACATTCTGGACATTCTTTATCGGTTTCCATATGACCTTCTTCATCCAGCATTTCCTTGGTCTTCTGGGAATGCCGCGCCGCGTTTATACATTTGGCGCTGATCAGGGCTGGGACCTGTTCAACGCCATCAGTTCAGCAGGGGCTGCCTTTATGGCAATCGGTGTTATCGTAATGCTGATCAACATTGTTATCACAACAGTTAAAAACGTTCGTGTTGGCAATGACCCGTGGGAAGACGGCCGTACACTTGAATGGGCTATTCCTTCGCCACCGCCGTTCTATAACTTTGCACAGACTCCATTGGTTCGCGGTCTGGATACGTACTGGATCGAAAAAATGGAAGGCAATAAAAAAGGCATGGTCTACGCTGAGCCTGTTGGTGATATCCATATGCCAAACGGATCGATTCTTCCGCTGATCATGTCATTCGGTATGTTTGTTGCATCATTTGGTGCCCTTTACTTCCAGGATGATTCTAAACCTTGGACATTGGCTGTATTAATCATCGGTCTTGCTATTCTTTTCGGTGCGATGCTTGCCCGTTCATTGAAAGATGATCTTGGGTTCTACATCAAGAAAGAAGATTTGATCGAAGACGCTAAGAGAGGAGGCAATACCGATGGATCTAAATAAGAGATATACCGCTCAATCATGGCCGGATCATCCCGAGACGGCTACATTGGAAGGTAAAAACAAATTCGTCGGTTTCTGGCTGCTTCTGGCTGCTGAAACGATTACATTTGCTTCATTGTTCGCCACTTATCTCGCACTCAGAGACAGAGGACCGAGCGGAATGGAATTCAGTTCTTCAGGGCTGTTTGAACTGCCACTCGTCTTCGCGATGACAATGATCCTGTTGACATCTTCATTGACAAGTGTCTATGCAATCCATCACATGAAAAACCATAATTTCAAAGCTATGCAGGCTTGGCTGGGCATAACTGTTTTGCTGGGACTGACTTTCCTTGGTCTTGAAATTTATGAGTTCAATCATTATGTACACCTTGGCTTCGGCTATACGAACAGTGCGTTCAGTGCTGCTTTCTATACGCTTGTCGGAACACACGGTGCCCACGTACTGTTCGGACTCTGCTGGTTTATCGCATTGATGGTCCGCAACTCAAAACGCGGATTGAACATGTACAACGCACCTAAGTTCTACCTTGCAGCATTATACTGGCACTTCATCGACGTAGTATGGGTATTCATCTTTACTGTAGTCTATTTGATGGGAGCGATCAGTTAATATGGCACACGATACAACTGAAAAAATCAGATCACATGCAGAGCACGAGTTTCTGAAGAAAAGAAGATCGGCTGAAATGCGCCATCAAATGACTTCGTTTGCAATCATGATTTTCCTAACGCTGATTGCTTTCACGCTGGTCGCTGCCGGTTTCTCGACGTACCTGATTGTTCCGATTATCCTCCTGTTGGCCGCTGTCCAGGTAGTGCTGCAGCTTTATCACTTTATGCATTTAAGCAATAAAGGACATGGAATGGTAGCATTCTTTATGTTCAGTGGCATATTTGTTGCTTTCATCACGGTTCTGGCACTTGTTACAATCGTTTGGTGGTAAACAGCAACAAGCCCCTTTCACTTTTCAAAGTGAAAGGGGCTTTCTTTATTGTTATGCGAATTGTCATGATTCGTTCATTGATATACCGGCTCATGCGCTATATAATGGGGGTACTTGAGGAAAAGGAGGTATGGTTGCCATGCCGATCAGTATTTTCGGATTTCAAGCATTGTGGAGTCCGTATTTCTTGGCATTCCTTGTCTTAATCACTCTGTTTTATTTCTTGATCACCATCAAATGGAGAGGCAAGTTTAAGGACAGTGAGCCTTTGACAAAGAAAAAAGCTTTGCTGTTCGTTTCGGGGATGGCTTTGTTATATACCATCAAAGGGTCGCCAGTCGATCTTTTGGGGCATATTATGTTTACGATGCACATGGTGCAGATGGCGTTTCTTCTATTATTAGTGCCGCCATTATTGATAATGGGAATTCCAACGTGGCTGTGGAGATGGTTTATCGACCTGCCGGTTATCAGACCGATATTCCTGCTGTTTACCAAGCCGATGCTGGCACTGATCTTATTCGGACTGGCATTCTCATTTTACCATTTGCCAATCGTCTTTGATTTCGTGAAACAGGATATTCTCCTGCATACAGCAATGACCACAACATTGTTCACAGCTGCGATGTTTTACTGGTGGCCGCTGGTCAATAAACTGGAAGGCATGCATAAATTCCACGGATTGAAAAAGCTCGGCTATTTGTTCGCGCTCAGCGTGCTGATGACACCAGCCTGTGCGCTCATCATTTTCAGCGATACACCGTTCTATGCGACATACACGGATTCGGCTGCCTGGCAGCAGGCCATGGCCCTTTGTGTACCGGCTGGCACCCTTGCGTCATTGACGCTGTCCGGTCCGGAAATGTTCTCGACGATGTCGTTGATCGAAGACCAGCGAACTGGTGGAATCACCATGAAGATTATCCAGGAACTCGTGTTCTCGGTCTTCATCTGGCTCGTGTTCTATGAGTGGCTGCGCAATGAAAATGCCAATGCAGATGAAATTACTGCACAGGTTCTGCAAGACAGAAAAGAGATGGCTTACCACCGACATAATGGTTAAAGCATAAAAGGGGATTAAAAGATGGATTTACCGTTATTGCCAACTATCAGTACTTTTTTTATTGTTTTAAGCGCTATATTTGTAGCGATCGGCTGGAATTTGATTCGGCAGCGTAAAATTGAAGCCCATAAAAGGGTGATGCTGTTAGCGGGAGCTTCCGCGTTAACGTTTTTCATCATTTATGCTTCACGCACAATTTTTGTCGGTAATACTGCCTTCGGCGGACCTGATGAATATAAGATTTTCTATACTGTTTTCCTGATATTCCATATCATTCTGGCGACAACCGGGGGTATCATGGGACTCATCACTATTTGGCTCGGACTGAAGAACCGCCTTGATATACACCGAAAAATCGGCCCTTACACAAGCGTAATCTGGTTCTTCACTGCCATTACCGGCGTTATGGTTTACTTGCTGCTGTATGTTATCTACAATGGCGGAGCCACCACATCCGTATTCAAAGCAATTTTGGGCAATTAATAGAAAAAGGAGAACCTCCAGGGGTTCTCCTTTTTTGCGCTAAATTTTAAAATCGATTTTGATCATACCGGCTTCCCGGGCGGAAGTAAAGAGTATCACGAACAATGGGCCGACGAAGAAACCAAGGAAACCGATCAGCTGAAGGCCTATGAACATGGCAATCAAGGTGGCCAGCGGAGACAGTCCGATATGCGATCCCATCACTTTCGGTTCGACTGTCCGGCGTATGATCAGCAGGACGAGTGCCAATACTGCCAGTTGCGTGCCCTGGGCAATATCACCTGCAATGAATTCATAAACAAACCAAGGTGTCAGGACAATGATCGAACCAAGGATCGGAATGAAGTCGATAAGCCATATAAGCAGGGACATGACAATGGCAACTTCCGGCGCGATAAACAGCAATGCGACAAGTGATACCAAAAAGATGATGACACTGACAAGAAATTGCGCTTTCAGAAATCCGAATATTACATGATTCAAACGGGCGGCCATAAAGCGGACTTTTTCTGCAGTCGACTCTTTAAGCCTGTTGAACAGCATACGCTTTAAATCTTCGAGGTCGAGCATGAACAGGAATAACGCAATCAAAAAGACGATGAAACTTACGAGAAAAGAAGGGATGCCGGTCAAGAGATTGGTGATCGTATCATAATTGACGATAGTCAGAATCCAGTCTCGTATGCCTTCCAAAAACCTGGCCAATTCAGTTTCAAAGGAATTGACCACTTCAACAGGCATGCCCTCGGATGATCTCAGAAAAAATTCCTGGATTTCTTCCCAGATGGATGACAGGCCATTTATGTACTCGGGTAAATTTTGCGAGAAATGGATGAGTCTCGCGGTCAGATAAGTGACAGTCCAGTACAGCAAAGCGGAAACAAGCAATAGAAATATGATAAAAGAAGTGATGACTGCAGGTTTTCGCTGCCATTTAAACTGTTTTTGAAGAAAGCCGACAAAAGGTTCAAGGAAAAAGGCGGTCAGCAATGCCAGGATTAGCGGAATTGCAATTGGAATTATGTATATCGACACTAAAATTATAAAAGCTATAACTAATACAACAGTTAAAGTCTTTTTATTCAACCACTTTGCCACAATAGACCTCCCAAAACATTATATTGTTATTATATCAATATATTTCAAGAAAGATAAAGCTTTAAAAAAATCCGCAGTTCAAAGATGAACTGCGGGTTTTTCAGTGATTAGACCTGAATTTCAAATGCTTTTAATTCGGATTTGATTGTCGCCAGAATATCGGCGCAAGTTTTCAGCAGGTGCTCCGGGAAATGCTCATCTTCGCCGTATTCAACACCGAATGGATAATAGTATTTACCGATAACGGGTTTTTTGACGATTACAGTTGCGTCGCCGGCGTCAATATCGCCATCCACTGCGTAAGCGAAAACACGCAGATAATAGCGGCCTTCACGGACATCGAATTTACGGTCGAAAGTTACCCGCTCGTAATCCCATTGCCCTTCCTTTGTCATCCCGTGTTTGTTCATAATGTGCTGGAGCAAAGTGAAATCTACTCGAATGTCCTCAAGTCCTGTATTCTCAAAATACATAGGATCTCCTCCTCTATATCAAAACTGACTCAATGCTCCTTTAATAATAGATGAATTTCGCGCTTGTTGCAATGGCTAGATTGTGTCAGTATAGAGGCGGCTGTTATAATTGATGAAAAGAGAGCTGGGGGGATATGATTGAAAAACTTGTTGCGGATAATGATTTTTCTGTCAATCATCCTGATAACATTTTTTTATTTTGATTCATCAATAAGTGAAAATGATATTTTGGAAGCTCCGCGCAAAGTGGATCCTTTGCCTGCACAGGAAATTATCGAAAAACCGCTGGCAGTGGAACGTCCATCGCAGGGGATTTCGGTATATATAGGAGAGGCTTCCGAGGACTGGCTCAATGACTACGGCCAGCCCGCAAGAATTGAACCTTCCGCCTTTGGTTATGAATGGTGGATATACAATCAATCTTATTCGAACTATATGATGGTGGGCGTAAAAGATCAGCAAGTGGTCCAGGTCTATACGGCAGGCACGGCTACAGATGTTGCGCCTTACAGCATCGGTCAGACTCTGGAAGAATTATACCGCTTTACAATAGTCGAAGATGAAGTGACGGCCAAACTCGGAACCAATATCTATACTTTCAGCTTAAGCGGCGAAGACCGGGAGACCAGGCTGCTCGTCAGGTTTGATGATATTTACGCCCAGTTGTATATTGATAAAAAAGACGGAATGCTGGAAGCGGTCCGGTTCATGGATGCTGAAACGCTGATCCGCCATCAGCCGTATGACATGATGTATGCAGGAGATCTGCTGGCGCCAGTAAATCCTTCTTCCGCTTTGCAGGCTTCCATCGATAAAGCCAATGCAAAACAAGTCATGGATTTGACCAATGTCTACCGTCTTCACCATCAGCGCAAACCGTTAAGCATGAATCCGGCAGTCACTATGCTGGCGGAAAAGCACAGCCGCAATGTAGCCCGGCAAAACTTTTCTTCAGAGGAAATTGAAGTTCAGAGCCTGGAAGAGCGCCTGGAAAATTCGATGATCGTTTATAACGAAGCCGCAGAGAATGCAGCTTCACAATATTACGATTCAGTGGAAGCGGTCCATGGCTGGACGAATTCCGAAGACCACCGGGATATATTCTACTCGAGCCGTTTTAACCAGCTCGGAGTTGGCGTTTTTGGAAAATATTATTCACAGATTTTTTTGAGGCAGGAGCCGACTCCAGCGGAAAAGCAATAAGGTGAATCAGGCTTTTGGAAGGATAAAGAAAGAGCCTGTGGCAGTCGCTATATGGCGTCCGCCGGTTTCGAAGATATTGCCTTCTATGACCATCGTATGCCGGCCCTGCCGAATGATTTTCGCATCGGCGGTAATGCTTTCCTCCGTTGCAACAGTCAGGTAATGGATGGAGAGGTTCGTTGTCACTGCACCATAACCATCCCGGCATTTACTGTTGGCGAGCGTACCCATTGCCGTATCCAGGAGGACAGCCAGAATGCCTCCGTGCGGGATGTCAATATTATTATGGATAAAAGGCGTATTTGGGATACTGACCGACCAGTTGCCGTTCTGCTGCTGTCTGTCCATTCCAAGCGCAGCACTTAAATAGGTAGTGAATTCTCCAGTCTGCTTCCTTTCGAGATTGTCCAAAAACCGGGAGAGGATTTGGATATCTTCCGCAGAACCGTTTTCAATGACTTTTTCAAACCGGGCATATAAGTCTTTCATGATGACAACCCTTTCTTTATGTATTAATATAAATGTGGCTTTGATATAATTGAACCGTAGAGGAGGTAATAGATGTGATCATGACCTACGAATGGGTTCAAATTACTGACTCTGCTGAAGAGTTAAGTAGAATGATACTACAATCAGAACAGGCAGAGCAATATCGACAGGCTTATCATGCTGTTTACGATAATAAAGAGCTGGCGGACGAAATCATCGCTTTTGCCCGGCTTAAAGAATTATATGAAGAAGTACGGCGTTTCGGCAAATACCATCCTGATTATAAAGATGTGATGAAACGGATTCGGGTGGACAAACGGAAACTGGACCTGAATGAGCAGGTTGCTGCACTTCGGCTGGCAGAAAATGAAATGCAGGATCTGATTGACCAGGTAAGCTTCATCATCGGCCGGTCCGTGTCAGAAGCGGTCAAGATTCCTTCGAGCAATCCGTTCTTTTCTTCGGATTCCTCCTGCGGGGGGAGCTGCGGTACAGGCGGCGGCTGTTCCTGTTCAGCATAATAGAAGAAGGCGGAGAAAAAGCAATTGCTTTTTCTC
>NZ_JRGN01000123.1 GCF_000775575.1 Planococcus sp. CAU13 | reverse complement strand
ATCATCGGCCCGTTTGTAGGGGCGATCGGAGCGGAATTGATTTTTAACCGTTCCAAATTCAAGCAGGCGTTCCGCTCAGGGATCGGTTCTGTCGTCGGCTTTATTACATCGGTTTTCACAAAAGGTATCATCCAGCTGGTTATGGTCATTCTTTTCTTCATTGTTGTGTGATTCGGTCAAAGGTCTGATTAACAGGAATGTTCGTGCATTTTAATTGTATCGGCTCTGAATCTTTGTTACGCTAGGAAAGTAGAACAATAGACTCAAGGAGGAATTAGATCATGGCTTATGAATTACCGGAATTACCTTACGCGTATGACGCACTTGAACCACACATCGACAAAGAAACGATGAATATCCACCACACAAAACACCATAATACTTACGTAACGAATGTAAACGCAGCCTTGGAAGGCCACGAAGATCTTTCTTCTAAATCCATTGAAGAACTGATTTCCGACCTGAATGCTGTTCCTGAAGACATCCGTACAGCGGTTCGCAACAACGGCGGCGGACATGCCAACCACTCATTATTCTGGCAATTATTGACTCCAAACGGCACCGGCGCTCCATCAGGCGCACTTGCGGAAGCAATCGACAGCAAGTTCGGCAGCTTTGACGAATTCAAAACGAAATTCGAAAACGCCGGCAAAACCCGTTTCGGTTCAGGATGGGCCTGGCTTGTCGTTTCCAACGGCGAATTGGAAGTAACTTCGACTGCCAACCAGGACTCACCATTGATGGAAGGCCAGACGCCGATTCTTGGAGTGGATGTCTGGGAGCATGCCTACTACCTGAAATACCAGAACAAGCGCCCTGACTATTTGGCTGCTTTCTGGAATGTAGTAAACTGGGATGAAGTTTCGAAACGCTACGAAGCTGCAAAATAATCCGATAATATGAAACCTTGCACACACTTTTTCGTCTGAAAAAGTGTGTGTTTTTTATTGTTCGATGATATACTAGCATGTGGATATTTTACTGGAAGGAGACCGCGTATAAATGAGTCAACCTACAAAAAGGCGTGTAAGCCAGGCAAAAAGCAAGTTGAAATCCCATACCGCCTTTCGCATGAATGTCCTTTTTTTCTCTATTTTTATTCTATTCTCAATGCTGATTCTCAGACTTGGATACCTGCAGATCGTCAAAGGGGAGGATTATTCCCGCTTACTGGCAAGAACTGAAGAAGTGCCGGTGAACACAAGTGTTCCCAGGGGCCGCATCTTCGACTCGGAAGGTCGGGTGCTGGTGGACAATGATCCGGTCAGTGCAATCACTTATACTGCCATGCAGACGACAAAGCGCAAGGACATGCTTGAGACGGCAAGGGAACTTGCAAAATTGATTGAAAAAGACGACAAACGTGTTACGGACCGCGATAAGCGGGATTTTTATATAATGCTCAATACAGAAGAAGCAACAGCGAAAGTGACAGATGAAGAACGTGAAGCTATCGGGAATGAAGACATTACCGAAAAGGAAAAGCAGCGCAAAATTGATGCATTGATCCGCGAAAAAATTACGGATGAAGAGCTGGCAAGCCTGACCGCCGAAGATATTGAAACATTGGCGATATTCCGGGAGATGACATCCGGCTATGCGCTGTCACCCCAAATTATTAAAAATGAAGGTGTCACCCCCGAAGAATTCGCAAGGGTGTCTGAAAGGCTGACCGATCCGAAACTGAAAGGCGTCAATACAATCACTGACTGGAAACGCGTTAAGTTGAGCGACCTTACGATTTTGGGAAGCACGACGACACCTGAACAGGGCATTCCATCAGATAAGCTGGAATATTACCTGTCTCGTGATTACTCGAGAAATGACCGTGTAGGCACAAGCTTTTTAGAACTGCAATATGAGGATGTTCTTCAGGGCCAGAAATCCGTTGTGAAAAATATAACAGACGGCCGTGGCCGTGTGATTGATACGGTTCCTTCTGCCGAAGGCAAGCCCGGCAAAGATCTGATGCTTACAATCGACAGTGAATTGCATTCGTCACTTGAAGGTATTGTAGAAAAGCATTTAATGGAATTAAAGTCAGGGCCGAATTCCCAACTGGTCAAAGATGCCTATCTGGTCATGATGAATCCGCGTACAGGAGAAGTTCTATCGATGCTGGGCAAGCGGATCGACCGGGATGAGAACGGCAAACTGGTTATTCAGGACCATTCCTATGCGGCGGTCACCGCGGCATACGCAGTAGGATCATCTGTTAAAGGAGCAACGTTGTTGACCGGCTATGCCCAGGATGCAGTAAGCATGAATCAGGTCCTAATCGACGAACCATTGGTGATTAAAGGTACACTTCCCAAGCGTTCGATTTTCAACCAAACGGTTTTCAACCGTATTCCGATGTCCGACCTGAGAGCAATTGAACAGTCTTCCAACGTCTACATGTTCAAGATCGCGTTAGAAATTGCAAATGAAACATACGCATATAATGAGCCTATCAATATTTCTTCCGGCAGCTTCGATATCATGCGGAATTCCTTTGCCCAGTTTGGACTGGGAGTGAAAACAGGCATCGACCTTCCTTTTGAAGGAACTGGTTTTAAAGGTGCAACAAATGATGGAAGTATGCTGCTCAACTTTGCAATCGGACAGTTTGATACCTATACACCGCTGCAATTGGCGCAGTATGTATCGACTATCGCGAATGGCGGCTACCGCATGCAGCCGCATCTGGTAAAGGAAATACGCGGAGCCTCAACGGATGGCCAGAACCTGGGGCCAGTGGAAACAGCGATTGAACCGAAAATCCTGAACCGGATCAGCAACCCGCAGGCTGAAATCGACCATCTTAAAAAAGGGATGCGAAATGTTTATATCGGAAACCATGGTTCGGCAAGAACTTATTTCCATGACACGGAATACACTGCAGCCGGTAAAACCGGCACCGCAGAGGTGCAGTTTTTCGATGATAAGACAAGTTCTTTCTTTGGAAAGCACTCCATTACGACGACTCATGTTGGATTTGCGCCATATGATAATCCGGAAGTCGCCTATTCTGTGATGATCCCATATATCACAACCAATACTAAAGTTATTCCGCCTACAAGCAACCGCATCGCCCGTGATGCACTTGATAAGTATTTTGAGCTTCGCGAAAAGCGGTCGGATGAATCACCTTCCGTCATCAAGTCACCATACTCGGATGAAGTGATTGAAGAAGGCGAAGAAGAGCCGATCGAGATTGAAAATGAATAAGCAAATCAACCCGACCTGCAAGTATTTGCAGGTCGGGTTTTTATTTAGAAAGGTGTAAACATCAATTTTCGTCATATTATGCACATTTACAATTTCTTAACAATTCATTTATATGTCCTCAACAATCAATCTTTATAGTTAAGACTGTAAACAAAACAAAAACTATTTGGGGGCGTAATGAATGAAAAACTGGAAATTTAAAATGGCTTCAACAATCTTAGGGTCTGCATTAATTCTTGGTGCTTGCGGAAACGGTTCAGATGAAGGAGCAACTAACGAAGAAGCGGGAACTGAAGTTGAAGAAGGTGCAACAGAGGCGGGAACTGCAGGAGATTCTGGTTCTTCTGAAGAAGAAGCGTTATCAGGTTCAGTTACCGGTGACGGATCATCAACTGTAGCACCAATTTTGGAAGGAATCGTTGAAGAATACGCTGGCGCTCAACCAGATGTACAAGTAACTGTAGGGATTTCTGGTACAGGCGGCGGATTTGAAAAATTCATTCAAGGGGAAACAGACTTCTCTAATGCTTCACGTCCGATTAAAGATGAAGAAGCAGCAAGCCTTGAAGAAGCAGGAATCGACTATACGGAATTTCTTCTGGCATATGATGGTTTGACTGTAGTAGTCAGCCAGGAAAATGACTGGGTTGAAGACTTGACAGTAGAACAATTGAAAGAAATTTGGGTAGAAGATGGAACTAGAGAAAACTGGTCTGATCTAAACCCTGAGTGGCCTGATGAAGAAATTATCTTCTATGCACCTGGAACTGATTCAGGAACATATGATTACTTCAATGAAGTAATCCTTGAAGATGAAGATATGGTAAGCACTGCAACTCTATCAGAAGATGACAACGTTTTGGTTCAAGGTATCCAAGCTGATCCAAATGCTATCGGATTCTTCGGATATGCCTATTACGTAGCAAACCAGGATACATTGAAAGCCGTTAAAATCGGTGGAGTTGAGCCAAATGCGGATACAATCGAATCTGGCGATTATACACCATTGTCACGTCCGTTATTCACCTATGCAAACAACGCCAGAGTTGCAGAAGATGAATCAGTTTACAACTTCATGGAATATATCTTGAATAACGCTGGAGAAATGGCCGAGCAGGTTGGTTATGTTGCATTGCCGCAAGAAGAGTATGATGCAGGTCTTGAAAAGTTGGAAGCATTGAAACAATAATCGCTTCAGATAATAAAACTGAGCGGGCAGAAATTGCCCGTTTTTTGAGTTTGAAAGGGGATTCTATATGGGTCAATCTGTGCAAGAAATGATCGCGCAGTCGAAAGGGAAAAAAAACAAGCAGTTCATAGAGAAAATCATACCAGTCATTTTATTTCTGATTGCATCGGTTTCTGTGTTGACTACTATAGGGATAGTTCTGACACTTGTTTTTGAAACTGTCACGTTCTTTACGCGAGTTCCTATTACCGACTTCCTGTTTGGAACAACCTGGATGCCGTTTTCAAATAAAGAACAATTATTCGGTATCTGGCCTCTGATCGCAGGCACCTTAAAAGTTACCATGATTGCCATCGTTGTTGCTGTGCCCATAGGTATTTCAGCTGCTATTTACTTGAGTGAATATGCCAGTGAAACTGTGCGGCGCATCGTCAAACCGGTTCTGGAAGTGCTGGCAGGCATACCTACAATCGTCTATGGTTTTTTTGCTTTAACATTTGTGACGCCTTTACTTCAATCCTTCTTTCCGGAAATAAAAATATTCAATGCAATTTCTCCGGGGATAGTTGTCGGTATCATGATCATTCCCATGATTGCCTCATTATCTGAGGATGCAATGTCATCAGTTCCAAAATCAATCAGGGACGGCGCTTTGGCTATGGGTTCCACCAGATTTGAAGTCGCCTGGAAAATCATTGTTCCTGCTGCGATATCAGGTATTATTGCGTCTGTTGTATTGGCCATTTCCAGAGCAATCGGCGAAACGATGATCGTATCTTTGGCTGCTGGATCTACGCCGAGGTTTGATGGAGATTTTACTGGTTCCATTCAGACTATGACAGCGTATATTGTACAAGTATCCAAAGGTGATGCCGGCTATGGCACGACAATTTACTATTCAATATACGCTGTCGGATTTACACTGTTTCTCTTTACAATGGCCATGAACCTCCTAGCTGGCTATGTCTCAAAACGTTTCCGGGAGGAATATTAATATGAAGTATATTGAACAGGAAATAGTTCTAAAGAAAATGAATGTGCGCAACTTAATAAACTCGCTCTTTAAAGGTATTTTCTTAATGGCAGTCGTAATAACACTGTTGGCATTGCTGATTCTCCTCTACCGGATAGGATCACAAGGTTATACACACCTTTCAATGGATTTCCTAACGAATTTCGCATCACGTTTTCCTGCCCAAGCCGGTATTAAGGCGGCGCTTGTCGGCTCGCTTTGGCTGATGGCTATTGTGGCACCGACCTCTTTGATTCTCGGTGTCGGTTCAGCAATTTATTTAGAGGAATATGCTAAGAAAAATAAAATCACGGATTTTATACGGGTCAACATTTCAAACCTGGCAGGTGTTCCATCCATCGTATTTGGACTTCTTGGTTTGACAATATTCGTCCGGGCACTTTCTCTTGGGACGAGTATTTTGGCAGCAGGTTTTACCATGAGCCTATTGATCTTACCGGTTATCATCGTCGCTTCCCAAGAAGCCATCCGGTCAGTGCCGGGTGAATTGAGGGATGCATCTTATGGTATGGGTGCCACAAAATGGCAAACCATTTTAAAAATCATCTTGCCAGCGGCCATTCCAGGAATTTTGACAGGGGCCATATTAGCTTTGTCGCGTGCAATTGGTGAAACTGCTCCGCTGATAGTTATCGGAGTTCCTATCATTATACAATTTTTACCATCAGGAGTAATGGATACATTTACAGCATTACCGATGCAGATTTATGACTGGTCAAGCAGGCCACAACAAGAATTTCAGGCGGTTGCAGCAGCCGGGATAATCGTTTTGATGGCTGTGTTACTATTTATGAACTCAATTGCGGTTCTGATACGGAACAAATATCATAAACGCTATTAATGTATTAGAGTTGAGAGGGGATTCACTATGACAATGAATAGCAGCGCAATAACTTCCGATACTGTTATGGAAAAAGAATTAGGAAACAGCAAATCGGTATATAAAACGAACCAGTTAAATCTATGGTACGGAAGCAATCATGCTTTGAAAAATATTGACCTCGATATAAGAGAAAACGAAGTTACAGCGATTATCGGGCCATCCGGCTGCGGTAAATCCACTTATATCAAAACATTGAACCGCATGGTGGAACTCGTGCCGTCGGTCAAAACTTCGGGTGAAATCCTTTACCGGGGCAGAAACATTTTCGAGAAATCATATGGCGTCGAAGAACTTCGCACACGCGTTGGAATGGTGTTCCAGAAACCGAACCCTTTTCCAAAATCAATCTATGATAACGTCGCATATGGACCACGGATCCATGGCATTAAAAATAAAAAAATCCTTGATGAAATAGTGGAAAAGAGCCTTCGCGGCGCTGCCATCTGGGATGAAGTGAAAGACCGTCTGAATGAGAATGCATACAGCGTATCCGGCGGACAACAGCAGCGGATCTGCATTGCACGCGCACTTGCCATCGAACCGGATGTCATACTGATGGATGAGCCGACTTCAGCGCTGGATCCGATATCAACGCTGAAAATCGAGGAACTGGTCCAGGAACTGAAGAAAGATTACAGCATCATTATCGTGACACACAATATGCAGCAGGCGGCACGAATTTCCGATAAGACAGCATTTTTCCTGAACGGCGAAGTCGTGGAATACGATAAAACCGATACCATTTTCTCCAATCCATCAGATAAACGCACAGAAGATTACATTTCCGGCAGGTTCGGTTAAGAAAGGGAGCGTTATCAAGTGTCAGTACGTGAAAAATTCGATACAGAATTACATTCTTCCCAGGACCAGCTCATCCAGTTGAGCATGATGGCTGTAAAAGCTCTCGGAAAATCAATAGATGCTTTAATGAATCACGATATCGATGCGGCTCTCGAGGTGATTGAAGATGATGTCCACATCAACCGGCTGGAAGAAGAGCTCAACGACCGCGTCATCCTGCTGATCGCCAAGCAGTCACCTGTAGCGACCGATCTGCGCAGGCTCATCGTCATGATCAAAGTTGCAACTGACATGGAACGGGTAGGGGATTACGCAGTCAATATCGCGAAAGACACAATCCGGCTCGGCAAAGAAGAGCATGTTCCTGTAATCGGCCAGATTGAAAAAATGCATAAACTGGCGGCGACCATGCTGATGCAGGTCATCGATGCTTTTGTCGAAGAAGATGTGGCGAAAGCAAAGGAAATTGCCGACCTGGATGATCAGGTGGATGCACTGTATGGTGAAGTGTTGACACAGCTGATGCTTGCCGGCGGTGAAAATCCGGCAAAAATCAGCCAGGTCACACAATTGGCGTTCATCGGCCGCTATATGGAGCGGTCAGCGGACCATGCCACGAACATTGCTGAACAGCTGTTTTATCTGGTCAGAGGCAGGCATTACGATCTGAATAAATGATATGTGTGCCGGCGGAAAATTCATCGCCGGCATTTTTATTTGATTTTTTTCAGTGGACTTTATTGCAATATATGCTATAATAATTAAGTCGTATAGATCTTGCTTATTTAATAAATGATCCTTGAAAGAATTAGGAGGGAAACCGATGCGTGTTAACATCACATTAGCTTGTACAGAATGTAGCGAACGTAACTACAGCACTGTTAAAAATAAGCGCAACAACCCTGAGCGTCTAGAAATGAAAAAATACTGCTCACGTGAACGAAAAATGACTTTACACCGTGAAACGAAGTAATCAATGGACCGCCAAAACCTCAAAGGTTTTGGCTTTTTTCTTTTAAAGGAGAGTCTGTTATGGAAAAATCAATCCAACGCAAGGAAATGAACAAAAAGCTGAAGGCAATGGATCCTGCTGTGCATCAGCAGAAATCTGATGCCATTATTGAATTCCTGATAAAAGAGCCGGAATTTCAGGATGCTTCTGTCATTGGCCTGACAGTTTCTGCGTTCCCCGAAGTCGATACGCACCGCCTGATCGAATTATGCTGGAAAGCCGGTAAGAAGACGGCTGTTCCCAAATGCGATCCACTGACGCGCGCGATGTCGTTCCGGATCATAGAAGATTTCAGCCAGCTTGAAACCGTCTACATGAAACTGCTGGAGCCGATTGTTGAGCAGACGGAAGAAGTGTCCCCTGAAGAGATCGACCTGCTGCTTGTGCCGGGTGTAGTCTTTTCAGCGGCGGGCTACCGGATCGGCTTTGGCGGCGGCTATTATGACCGCTACCTGACACGCTATGCCGGCCCTACGAAATCGCTGGCATTTGCCATGCAGCTTGCAGACTCGGTGCCGGTAGAAACCCATGATATGCCGGTGCAGCGCATTTGCACGGAATTGGGATGCATGGATACGGGCGCGGTGAAGCCATGAAAAATTTATATGACGTGATGCAGCTCCTGAAACGGTACGGCACCATCATCTATACAGCAGACAAGGAAGCGGATCTGCATTTGATGGAAGAGGAAATAAGGGAATTGTACCGGCTGCAGTTCATTTCGGCAAAAGAATTTTCGACAGCGCTGCTCATTCTTCGCAGCCAGCACAGTAAAGATTAGAAGGAAATTCTGTTTTCCGAAACTTTTTTTCGTTTCATCCGTCTATTAAGAGGGTAAAGGTTATGTTGAGTAATGTTAAATTTTTGTAAATAACTGAGAATCAGCATATAATTTACTTAGCTGAAAGAATGGAATTGATCCCCATGACAAAAAAGCACCAAGAGGAGGATGTGCGGGATGCTAAAAAAAGAATGGCCTAAACATTCGATTCTTGCAATCGCGATTGTTGTAACCTGGTTAAAAACCTATATCGTCTATAAGACAGCATTCTCAATCACCATTGACAATGCATTGCAGGAATTCATCTTATTCATCAACCCACTGAGCATGCTGCTGTTCCTTTACGGCGTAGCCCTGTTCTTTAAGAGTGAGAAAGCGAAGAACCGGTATTTGCTCGCCATGACGCTCATAACTTCAATTATATTGTATGCAAACGTGGCATTTTACCGCTTTTTCAGCGATTTCATCACATTGCCGCTTCTTTTCCAGACACAGAATTTCGGTGATTTGAAATCCAGTGCGGCAGCCAGCATTTTTTGGACGGATATCTTTTATTTTTCGGATTTCCTGATTGTCCTGCTGGCGATTAAATTTTTGCCAACGGAAAAAATCACGGCAAGAGCATCTTCAGTTCAAAGAAAAGCCTATTATATTCTGTCGGCTGCTCTTATGTTCTTCAACCTGGGGCTTGCTGAGGCAGAACGCCCGCAACTATTGACACGCAGCTTTGACCGCGAAATGCTGGTCAAAAACATCGGGATGTACAATTATCATCTCTATGATGTATATATCCAGTCGAAGTCACAGGCACAGCGCGCACTTGCGAACGGCTCTGAATTGGTTGAAGTGACCAACTACGTGACCGCCAGCCAGGCTGAACCGTCTGAAGAAATGTTCGGTATTGCGGAAGGCCGCAATCTGATCGTGGTGACACTTGAATCGCTTCAAACCTTTGTACTGAACAATGAAATGAACGGGCAGACGATCACACCGTTTTTAAATGAATTGACAAATGATGAAGATACGATTTATTTCCCTAATTTCTATCACCAGACGGGACTCGGAAAAACGTCCGACTCTGAATTCATTCTTGAAAATTCGCTCTATCCACGCGGTGGAAGTGCGGTATTCTTCACCCACAGCGGCAATACGTTCAATTCAATGGCTGAAAAGCTGGGTGACAACGGTTATTTCACAAACGTCCAGCATGCCAATACGAAAAGTTTCTGGAACCGCGATATCATGTACAAAGCCATGGAAATAGACGAATTCCAGGATGTGGAAAGCTTTGTAATTGGAGAAGGGGATGCAGTAAACTGGGGCATGAAGGATATTCCTTTCATGCAGCAGTCCGTCGAACATATGGCGGAAATGCCGCAGCCATTCTACAGCCGGCTGCTCACACTGACCAACCATCACCCGTTCTATCTGGATGAAGAAGATAAATTCATTTCTGAGTTCGATTCCAATTCAGGTACATTGAACCGCTATTTCCAGACAGCAAGATACCTGGATGAGGCGGTTAAGGAACTGTTCGATGAACTGAAAGAAAAAGGCCTGTATGAAAACTCCATAATCGTGATGTACGGCGACCATTATGGAATTTCCGAAAACCATAATACGGCCATGGCTCAATACCTTGGCAAGGAAATCACTCCTTTTGAAACTGCCCAGCTTCAGAAAGTGCCGTTCTTTGTGCACATTCCAGGATCTGACAAAGGCCATGTCAATGAAAAAATTGGCGGCCAAATCGATATGCGTCCTACGATTCTTAACCTTATGGGAGTTGAATCGGACAGGGATATCCAGTTTGGCGGCGACCTTTTCTCGGAAGAACATGAAGAATTCACTATTTTCCGGGATGGCCGTTTCATAACAGGTGAAAATGTCTATGCCGGAGGAGTCTGCTATGATTCAGAAACCGGCGAAGCTGACGACCCGGCTCTTTGTGAACCTTATATCGAGCGTGCTCTTCAGCAGCTGAACTATTCAGAAGCCATCATCAACGGAGATCTGTTGAGGTTCTATGATGAAGAAACAGGAGCTCTTCTGACAGACGATCTGGAAGAAAACCTGCAGGAAATCGAATAAGCAAAAAACGGACCTACCAATTGGTGAGTCCGTTTTTATTATTCTGAGACATTTAAATACAAATAAAAAAAGCTGTCGCATGGATGCAACAGCTTTTTTCTGATTAATGCAAGGATGCTGGAAAGCCCTGAGTGATTGCAGTAGCTACTGCAAAGGCTCCAAAGATGGCCAAAGTTCCGAAATTAAATAAAAATCCTAATACTTCTTTATTTTTGAATGTCTGTACTGTGCCAATTGCCGCCAAAACAGCAATTAGGCCGAAAATGACTACCAGAATCCAACCAGAATCCATATATGTGACACTCCCTTCAACTTTAACAGCCAGTGCCGTTGTGTTCTATACTATTGTAATGAATTTGCAGAGGTTTGTCGAGCGTGAAAAATGTCATTCCTTTGAACATTGATCTGCACCGGCACATGGTATAATCGCCTTGAGGTGAAACCAAATGCTTAAAATAGAAATGAGGGAACTGGGGCCGGTGCAGACGAATTGTTATATCGTCTCAAATTCTGAAAAGGAATGCCTGATTTTCGATCCCGGTGAAGAAGCCGATAAAATTGTAGAACTGCTGAAAAAACGGGAATTAAAACCCTTGGCTATTCTTCTGACGCATGCCCATTTTGACCACATCGGTGCAGTCGATGAATTGCGGGATATGTACAGTATTCCTGTCTATCTCCATTTTGCTGAAAGGGACTGGCTTGGGCGTCCGAATCTGAATGGCTCAGGGAAATATGCCGCATTGCCGGATTACCGCGTAAAAGAAGCTGACATCCTCATCCACGACGAGAAAAATCTTGCAATCGGCTCTTTTGCTATGGAACTTCTGCATACTCCCGGACACTCACCGGGCAGCATTACGTATGTATTCAGAGAGCAGGGTTTTGCGATTGTCGGCGATACACTGTTTCGCGGCAGCATCGGCAGGACCGACCTGATTGACGGTTCCGAAACGAAATTGCTGAAGTCGATTCGGACTCACATTCTCAGCCTCCCGTCTGATACGGTCCTGTTTCCCGGACATGGACCGGATACGACACTGGAAGAAGAAAGCAGGAGCAATCCTTTTCTTCGCCAGTAATGGAAAAAGCAAAAGAAAAAGCGGCCATCGCTGGCCGCTTTTTCTTTTTTGATTGATAAGTTGATTAATGTCCTCCACCAGGCATGTGGATGAACGTTGAGTAGTATGTGAATCCGACGAAGAATACTGTCAAGTAAGCTGCGAAGATGTACAAATACATACGCTCAGAAATATTTAAGAATCCTAGAAGTACAAAAAATCCGGTGTTGGCAACCATCAATAAGGAAACTTCCACCATATCGCCTACATAAAACAGGACTGCAAAAATACCAGTCCACCATCCCATTAATTTAAACATGTTATTCATGGGTAATCCCTCCTTTGCCAGAACACAGTAATCACATATTTATTATATAGGATACGGAGTCGAACTGTAAACCGCGAGTTGGTTTTCTTTGTGACAAAGCGGTGTAATCTGGTGGCTCAAATAAATCTCAGCAATTGATATTCCGCTTTTTTAGAAAAAGGAGCTGTGTTCAAAAATCATTTTTGCCCGGAAAAAGAGGGTGCAAAAAATTATTTTGAATAAAACTGTATCCATCGAAAAAAGAGGCGGTTATACTATGGGGGAACAGCCAGGCGGCTATGTTCAAATCCGGACAGGAGGGAACCATGCAGGAAATTATTGAACGGAAATGTGCCGATCTGCTGCAAAAGGCAGCCGATTGCAACACAACTGATATTCACATCCAACCCGCACCTTCTTGCTACAAAGTTTCTTTCCGCTCTTTTGAAGGATTGCGGCAAGTATCACAACTCCCCTTTGATTTCGGTGATCGGATGATTGCCTATTTCAAATATCTTTCCCTACTGGACATGAGTGAAAAAAGAAAACCTCAAACAGGCTCCTTCCATCTTCCCATTCAAAACAAATCCTTTTATTTTCGAATATCGACATTGCCTTCTGTTTTGACGAAAGAAAGCATTGTCATCCGGATCATGCCCGATGAAGCGGCTAAGCCGATCCAGGAACTTGCAGCTTTTCAGGACTCTGCACGGCTGCTTGAGAAACTCTCGGAAGCGGGCCAGGGGCTCATTCTGCTGACCGGCCCCACCGGATGCGGCAAATCGACAACTTTGTATTCACTGCTGAAACATTGTTCGGACAAATTGAACCGCAATATCATCACGCTTGAAGATCCCGTTGAAAGAAAAAATCAGGCAATCCTGCAGATTCAGGTCAATGAAAAAGCGGGGCTTGATTATGCTGCCGGATTGAAAGCGATTTTGAGGCACGACCCGGACATCATCATGATCGGCGAAATCAGGGATGCCGAAACGGCACAAATTGCTGTTCGCGCGGCGCTGACGGGACATCTTGTATTTTCAACAATCCACGCAAGGCATTCCGTCGGCTGTCTTCATCGGCTGAAGGATCTGGGGATTTCTTATGAAGATATGTCCCAGACGCTGATTGCAATATCTGCGCAGCGAATTTTACCAGTGTTTTTTGAAATGGACGATGATAAACCGTCTTACCGCGCACTGTATGAAATACTGCACGGCAGCCGTTTGGCGGATGCACTGCTTGCTGCGAAAGAAAATATCGCCTACAGCCTTCCGGAACGTCTGTCATTTACCGGTCAGATAAGGGAAGGAGTGACCATCGGTGCGTTTGCCCAGCAGGAGAAAGCATCCGAAGATTCATCTGCGTGACCGCAGCCGTTTTCTTGAACGGCTGGCGGTGCTGCTGACGGAAGGTTATTTGCTGCCAACAGCCCTCACCTTGCTGATGCCCATCCACAGCCGAAATCTGGAAGCCGCGGATGCAGGCTTGACTTCCATACTTAAAAGCGGAGGCAGCGCAGCTGAATTACTGAAATTTCTTGGCTTTAAAGACGGCGTGCTGTTTCCTGTGGAAATTGCAGAACATCACGGCCGTCTTTCCGAATCGCTCGAAAGCATTGCAAAAAGTTACGGCAGGACCGAGCAGGTGCAGAACAAATTAAAGAATATCCTGATCTACCCGGTTTCCTTACTGGGATTCACTTCCTTGCTGTTTCTGTTTTTCCGGATGAATTATATTCCGAATCTCACGGAATTGATGTCTTCGCTGCAGACTGACGGGGATGGCGGAAGTGTGCCGGCTTATCTGTTAAAAATGCCTGATTATTTTATTGGGGCAATGGGGGCTGCACTGGTTGCCGCAGCCGTTTTTTGGCGGATATTGAAGTGGCAGCGGGTGCCGGCGCAGATCAATTGGCTGCTGCGCATTCCGGTAATCAGAAAATACATCCGTCTCTATTGGTCGCATCTTCTGGCAAGGGAGCTCGGGACGCTGCTGCACAGTGGCATTTCGCTGCAGGAATCATTGGGTGTGCTGTCTGAACAGAATCATCACAGAGTCATCCGCTCCATCGCCGGTGACATCCGTTCCCAGGTGGTTTCCGGTCAGCCGCTGTCCATTTCAGTTGAGCGTATGGACATCCTGTCGAGTGATATGCCGGCTTTTCTCAAGCACGGGGAGCTGACGGGATTTCTCGGCAAAGAGCTGATCCTCTACAGTGAAGTGCAGATGGAAGGGATTGAACAGCTGACCCAGAAATGGCTGAAAATCATTCAGCCGACGTTTTTTCTCATTATTGCAGCGTGCATAGTTGCAGCTTATTTGGCGATTTTATTGCCGATGTATAATCTGGTCCATACAATCTGAGGAGGAATCTAAAATGAAAAAACTGAAAAATCAAAAAGGTTTTACGTTAATTGAAATGCTGATTGTCATGCTTATCATCACCGTGCTGATTGCCATTGCGCTGCCGAATGTCTCCAAACAGACGACTGCAGTTGATGAAAAAGGCTGTGCGGCATTAGTGCAGATGGTACAGGGCCAGGTGGAATCGTACCGGATGGATCTAAAAAAGGTTCCCACAATGACTGATCTGGTATCAGCAGAATATTTGGTGGAGAAAAATAAAAAATGCTCGAACGGAGATACCATTGAAATTTCACCGGCGGGTGTTGTAACTTCTGCTAAATCACCGGCATAATGAATAAAGGTTTTTCGCTGATGGAAGTGTTGATTGTCCTGGCTCTTCTCATGGCAGGCTTTGGCATCGGCCTGCCCGCCTATAATGGGATCGCTGTGCATAAAGAGGAAGAACGGTTTTTTGAGCTTCTGCGGAATGATATTTATTTTGCGCAGAGCACAGCCTATCATTCGGAGCATCCGGTGACGGTATTTTTCAGGCCCGATATCGGACGGTATGATGTAGGGGAAAACCTTTTTAAACCTTTGCTATACCGGAAAATACCCAAATCGGTGACACTCAGGCCTGAAAGCAATTTAAAAGAAATCAGTTACTGGAAAAACGGTGCTGTGTTTGCGTCGGGGACAATCCGTTTCAGCACCAGCACAGGAGAAAAAACAATCGTTGTGCATCTGGGCAAAGGAAGGGTGGTATTTTCTGAATGAAAATGGCCTGTCATGGGCAGAGACTATGCTTAGCCTCCTTATTATAATGATGCTTTTTGGTACGCTGGTTCCGACTTTCCAAAAGATGCAGGAAACCCTGCATGAAAAACAATTGCAGCTGACAGCCTATGAAACCATGCATGATGCCGCAAAAATCATCAAAGCGACAGGGGCTGTTTCGGGGCAGCGAATCGTCAATGGTGTGCAGTTCAGCTGGGTATACGGCACCGGCTTATGTGTGTCATATGAAAACTACAGGCTGTCGCAGGTGATGCTATGCGAAGAGTGAGAGTTATTTTCGGCGGCGCATCCAGTGGCAGCGGCTTTATTTATTTCAATGCATTGATGGACCTGGTTCTTGTTGCCTCGGTTATGCCGCTGATCATTCTATTTTATATGCAGTCGGCCGTCTATCTGGAAGACCTGGATGCCGGCAAGCTGGAATGGCGGCTTTTCACTGCAGATCTGCAAAATTATCTGACGGCTGTCGATTCAATAGAATTGATCAACGAAGGAAGTGGTTTTCGGGTTACCCGGGATATTGACGAATACGATATAGAGCTTTTTGGCACTGTAATCCGGAAACAGAGGTTCAATAAGGGCCACGAAATCATGCTGACAGATATTATAACTTGTACTTTCCGCATCGATGGCCAGTTGCTGAAAGTTACCGCCCAACTGAAAAACGGCACAGAAGAGAGGACTGAATATGCCATTACGCGTCCTTAAGTCCGAAAAAGCAGCCGTCTACCCGGTCACTCTCATCTTTTTTCTCTCGGCTCTTATCGTCATGTCGCATGCAGGTGCACTGTATGCCCAGCATTATAAAACTTACGATGCATTGGAAAAAATGCACCGGCATGCTACTATACAACTACTAGAGGAAATTGAGACAAATAAAATACCTGAGTGATTAGGGTAGTATCGGGTGGTTGGATGAAAAGAATTTATTTGGTAGGTTTTATGGGATGCGGCAAGAGTGCGGTGGGCAGAAGATTGAGTTTTGCCCTTAAAATGCCTTATTACGATATGGATAAGGAAATTGCGAGGCAAAGCGGAATGGCCATCACAGCAATTTTCGAGACTTTCGGTGAAGCTCATTTCAGGAGGCTGGAGACAGAGTTTCTAAAGAATCTCAAAGACGAAGATTGCATCATTTCCACCGGCGGGGGCGTCGCAATCGGAGAAGAGAACAGACGGATCATGCGGCAAACGGGCCTTGTCCTGTTTCTTGATGCCCCCTTCCGTGAAATTTGGCGAAGAATCCATAAAGACACCAAACGCCCGATAGTGGTGAACTCAACAAAAGAGCAGATTGAAGCGCTGTATAAAACGCGGTATCCCTATTACAAAGCGGCCGCGCACATCACCATACGAACGGAATTCCGGACGCTGCGGCAGATTACACAATATGCGGCTTTTCAGGTAAACCGGCTGAAAGGCGAATGAAATTATATAATTACATTATAATGTTCGCCTTTTGGTGTTCGACTTAAAAAAGATTGCGCTTACCCCATATCAATGTTAGGATATAGACGAAGTTATACGTTCTGTATAACGCTATGGACCAATCATTTCGATTTGGGCGGATGAAAGCACGGGGAGAGCACGCGAAAGCGTCGCCGAAGGAGCAAATGGCAGCAGCCGTGAATCTCTCAGGCAAAAAGACTCGTGCCGGACGCATCTCTGGAGAATGTTGCTCAGCAGCTACCAAAGAGGAAAGCCGTTAAAGCACCACGGTAAACTTTCAGGTTCCAGGACAGAGATTTCCCTTAACAGGGGAATTTCTGTCTTTTTTTATGGGTAAGCATAAAACTTTAATTAGTTTGGAGTCTCTTGGAAAAGGTGTTTCACTGTCCAGACTCCAGCGCCCAGACCCTCGAGGTCATAAGCCATTTTGGCTGTGCGGCTGAAAGACGCCGCTTCGCCAAAGCGTCCTATGCTGGTCGGGTCTGAACGGGCGCTTACGCTTTTCTATTGGAATCTGCCAAAAAAGGAGGAAGTTGAATGGGAGAGTTAAAACGAACGCCGTTATTCGAAACTTATGCTAAATACGGTGGAAAAACAATCGATTTTGGAGGCTGGGAATTGCCTGTGCAATTTTCGGGCATCAAAGACGAACATGAAGCGGTAAGAACAAAAGCCGGGCTTTTCGATGTTTCACATATGGGAGAAATTCTCGTATCCGGAGAAGCCAGCCTGAAATTCCTTCAGAACCTTTTAACGAATGACATCTCAAAAATCAAAGACGGCCAGGCCCAGTACACAGCCATGTGCTATCCGGATGGCGGAACGATCGATGATCTGCTGACTTACCGATTTGATGAAAACCATTATATGCTGGTGGTCAATGCTTCCAACATCGAAAAAGATTTTAAATGGATGCAGGAACAATCCATAGAAGGCGTCACGCTTGAAAACGTCTCTGACCAATATGGCCTGCTTGCGTTGCAGGGACCGCTTGCAGAAACAGTTCTTCAGCGCCTTACCGATGTGGATCTCTCCGAAATTAAACCTTTCCGCTTCCAGCAGGATGTTGAGGTTGCCGGACATACGGTTCTCGTTTCCCGCACCGGTTACACAGGCGAAACTGGCTTTGAACTTTATGCTTCTCCTGAAGCTGCTATAGCGTTATGGGAAGAAATATTGAAAGAAGGCAAGGAAGACGGTCTAGTGCCAGTTGGCCTCGGCGCACGTGATACACTTCGTTTTGAAGCATGCCTGGCATTATACGGCCAGGAGCTGTCAAAAGATATTTCACCGCTCGAAGCAGGCATCGGTTTTACCGTCAAGCTGAACAAAGATGATTTTATTGGAAAAGAAGCGCTTGCCGCGCAAAAAGAGAATGGCGTTCCGCGCAAACTGATTGGTCTGGAAATGATCGACAAAGGCATTCCGCGTACGGGATACCCGGTTTACGTGAATGATGAAAAAATCGGTGAAATTACGACCGGCACGCAATCTCCTTCATTAAAGAAAAATATCGGACTGGCACTCGTGGCAGCTGAATTTGCTGAAATCGGCAAAGAATTTGAAGTGGAGATCCGCAACAAACGCCTGAAAGCCGTCACGGTTGAAACACCTTTCTATAAGCGCAGCAATTAAATCCAATTGAAAAGGGGACAGCACTCGATGAAACATCGCTATTTACCAATGACGTCTCAAGACGAAAAAGCAATGCTTGATACTATCGGCATCCAGTCGATTGATGAATTATTTGCAGATATTCCGGAAAAAGTCCGTTTTAAAGGCGAATACAACATCAAACCAGCTAAATCCGAAAGCTCGCTGACAAAAGAATTGTCGCAATTGGCTGCCAAAAACGCCGATTCCAATACCTATGCTTCTTTCCTTGGAGCAGGGGTCTATGACCATTACAAACCGATTATCGTGGATCATGTCATTTCACGTTCTGAGTTCTACACGGCCTATACACCGTATCAGCCTGAAATTTCACAGGGCGAACTGCAGGCTATCTTCGAATTCCAGACGATGATCAGTGAATTGACAGGCATGGACATCGCCAACTCTTCCATGTACGACGGCGGAACATCCCTTGCGGAAGCAGGGACGCTTGCAGCTGGGCATACACGCCGCAAGAAAATTCTTATTTCACGTGCTGTACATCCAGAATCCCGCGCAGTAGTCCGTTCTTATGCTCTTGGGCAATCAATTGAAGTTGAAGAGATTCCGTTGAAAAACGGTCAGACCGATATCGAAGCTTTAAAAGGGATGATCGATGAAAATACTGCGACTGTAATGATCCAGTATCCGAACTTTTTCGGACAGGTCGAAAATCTGAAAGAAATCGAACCGATCGTCCACGGAGCGGGTGCGCTGTTCACTGTGTCTTCCAATCCTTTGGCACTCGGGGCATTGACACCACCAGGCAAACTGGGAGCGGACATCACAGTCGGCGATGCCCAGCCTTTTGGTATTCCTGAAGCTTTCGGCGGACCGCATTGCGGCTATTTCGCTGTTTCAAAAGCATTGATGAGAAAAGTTCCGGGACGACTTGTCGGAGAAACTTCCGATGAAGACGGCCGCCGCGGCTTCGTATTGACGCTGCAGGCACGCGAACAGCACATCCGCCGCGACAAAGCGACTTCCAATATCTGTTCGAACCAGGCGCTCAATGCACTGGCTGCATCAGTCGCCATGACGGCGCTCGGCAAACAGGGAACAAAAGAAATGGCCATTCAAAACATCACGAAAACACATTATATGAAGCAGCAATTGAAAGCTGCCGGTTTTGAAATCGCTTTTGAAGGTGCGCATTTCAATGAAGTTGTTGTAAAAACGAACAAGCCGGTCAAAGAGCTTAACGCAGCACTCCTTAAAAAAGGGATGATTGGCGGCTACGATCTTGGACTCAGCTACGAAGAGTTCGAAGGGCATGTGCTGGTTGCAGTAACAGAACAGCGCACTAAAGAAGAAATAGATGCATTCGTGCAGGAAATGGAGGCTACTCATGCATAAAGACAACCAACCGCTCATTTTTGAAATGACGAAAGAAGGCCGCATCGGCTACAGCCTGCCTGAGCTCGACGTGCCGGAAATCGATCTTGCCGATTTATTGCCTGAAGGTCTGGTCCGCGAAGAAGAAGCTGATCTTCCGGAAGTTTCTGAACTTGATATCATGCGCCATTACACAGCACTGTCGAACCGCAATCATGGCGTCGACTCCGGATTTTATCCGCTCGGCTCCTGTACAATGAAATATAATCCGAAAATCAACGAATCCGTTGCCCGCTATTCCGGGTTCGCCAATATTCATCCGCTGCAGGACGAATCAACTGTCCAGGGCGCGATGGAATTGATGTATGATCTGCAGGAACACCTGAAGGAAATCACTGGCATGGATGAAGTGACACTTCAGCCGGCAGCCGGCGCACACGGGGAATGGACAGGACTCATGATGATCCGTGCCTTCCACGAAGCGAATGGCGATGTGAACCGGACAAAAGTCATCGTACCGGATTCTGCCCACGGCACAAACCCGGCGTCTGCAACTGTTGCCGGATTCGAAACCGTTACAGTTAAATCGGACGAGCACGGACTTGTCGACCTTGAAGATCTGAAGCGTGTTGTTGGAGAAGATACAGCTGCCTTGATGCTGACCAACCCGAATACGCTTGGCCTTTTTGAAGAACAGATCCTGGAAATGGCTGCCATCATCCACGGTGTGGGCGGCAAGCTTTATTATGACGGCGCCAACCTGAATGCCGTTATGTCCAAAGCGCGTCCAGGAGACATGGGCTTTGATGTGGTCCACTTGAATCTTCACAAAACATTCACCGGGCCTCATGGCGGCGGTGGACCGGGATCAGGTCCGGTAGGCATCAATAAAGATCTGCTGCCATTCCTGCCAAAACCGGTTCTTGTCAAAAAAGACGATGTATTCACATTTGACTATGACCGTCCACAATCCATCGGACGCGTCAAACCGTTCTACGGAAACTTTGGCATCAACGTGCGCGCCTACACATATATCCGTTCTATGGGACCGGATGGCCTGAAAGCCGTGACGGAATATGCCGTACTCAACGCAAACTACATGATGCGCAGACTGCAGCCGCATTTCGATCTGCCGTATGACCGCCACTGCAAACATGAATTCGTACTGAGCGGCCGCCGCCAGAAAAAATTGGGTGTCCGTACACTCGATATGGCAAAACGCCTGCTCGACTTCGGTTATCACCCGCCGACAATCTACTTCCCGTTGAACGTGGAAGAGGGCATGATGATCGAACCGACTGAAACCGAATCGAAAGAAACGCTGGATGCGTTCATCGACGCAATGATCCAGATTGCACAGGAAGTGGAAGAAAATCCGGAAATCGTCCAGGATGCTCCTCATACGACTGTCATCAAACGTCTAGATGAAACGAAAGCGGCACGTAAACCTGTACTTCGTTACTATAAAGCCGAATAAACAGGGAAAGGCCCGGAAGCAAATTTGCTTCCGGGC
>NZ_JRGN01000058.1 GCF_000775575.1 Planococcus sp. CAU13 | reverse complement strand
CGCGCGTCTGCCAATTCCGCCACGCCGGCAAAATGTCTAAGCGACAATAAATAATATAACATACTTCTTTCTTGCTTAACAAGCATATTTTTCAATTTCAATAGCCTCATAAAAAAACACCGACTCTGAAAATCAGAGTCGATGTTTATAAAGGGCAGGCAGGCCCTTTTTAAGATACCGGCGGTCGGGGTCGAACCGACACTC
>NZ_JRGN01000063.1 GCF_000775575.1 Planococcus sp. CAU13 | reverse complement strand
CGAAGCTGTTTTGCGGAATATCGGTTATTAGGGGTTGAATGAAATACATAGTAAGAAAGAGGTGTTGGGTTTGGCTTTATTGGAAGTGGAATCGTTGACAGGCGGTTATACGCGGAAACCGGTATTGAAAGATGTCAGTTTTTCAATCGGCAAAGGTGAACTTGTCGGGCTGATCGGGTTGAACGGTGCCGGAAAAAGTACGACGATCAAACATATCATTGGAATCATGCAGGAAAAATCCGGAGAAATCCGGCTTAATGGAAAAACGTTCCAGCAAGACATGGATGCATACCGTTCGGCTTTTTCCTATATTCCGGAGACGCCGGTGCTATATGAAGAATTGACTTTGCGTGAACACCTGGAGCTTACGGCGATGGCTTATGGCCTCGACAAAGATGCTTTTGAGAAACGTTCCGCTGATCTTTTGAAGGAATTCAGAATGGAAAAAAGGCTGAAATGGTTTCCGTCCCACTTTTCAAAAGGAATGCGCCAGAAAGTGATGATCATGAGTGCCTTTCTTGTGGACCCTGATCTTTACATTATCGATGAACCGTTTGTCGGGCTCGATCCACTTGGCATCAAATCGTTATTGGATCAGATGGAACAGCAGAAGAAGAAGGGGGCATCAGTTTTGATGTCCACCCATATTCTTGCCACTGCCGAAAAATACTGCGACCGGATCATTCTGCTGCATAACGGAAGGGTGCGGGCAATCGGGACGATGAATCAGTTGAGAAAAGAATTCCAGATGCCTGACGCAACGCTTGACGATCTCTATATCGCGATGACCGAGGATGATGACCATGAAGAACCTGCATGATGTCTGGTCCAGGCGGCTGCAGCGTTATACGCTGGAAGTGCAGAATTACTTCAAATATATTTTCACCGGCCACATTGCGGTAGTCCTGCTGTTTGCGATTGGAGCAGCCGGTTATGCATACAGCGACTGGGTGCAAAATGTGCCGCCTGACTTTCCTGCCGCCTGGATACTTGCCGGCATTTTTGGCATCCTGCTGGCCTACAGCCCGCCATCGACATTATTGAAGGAAGCGGATATGGTATATTTTCTGCCGCTCGAAAACAAGCTGGATGAATTTCTGAAACCGGCGCGCCGCTGGTCCTTTGTGTCTCAGCTTTATTTGCCGGTCGTTGCTTTCGTTGTTTCGCTGCCGATGGTCAATGCACTGTACGGATTGGATACTTCTTATCTGATCGGTTTTCCATTGCTGGTTCTGATCATTAAATGGTGGAACATCCAGACCGAGTTTTCGTTCAGAAAAGCTTATTCGGGCCATAGAGTCTGGGCGGACCGGCTTGTCAGATTTGTTCTTGCTGCAGCTTTCACTCTTTTTTACGTTGATAATCTGGTGCTGATTGCCGCCTTATTGCTGTTCGCGATGATCGTCTACGGCAAATGGGTGCAGCAGCGCGCAGCCGGTCTGCCGTTTCCTTACGAGCATTTCGTCCGGCTGGAAGAAAATCGCATGCTCCGTTTTTATCAGTTTGCAAATTACTTTACAGATGTTCCGCAGATTAAAGGCAAGATCAAGCAGCGCAGCTGGCTGAACTGGGTTTACAGAATCATCGGCAACAAGCCGAAAGACGCCCATTATTATCTTGTATGGCGGACGTTCATCCGTTCGGATGAACTGTTCTATCTGTGGGTCCGGCTGACGCTTCTGGCAATGGCCGGCGCCTGGCTCATTCCATTTCCGATTGCCGCAGCCATTTTTGCTGCAGCACTGGCTTTCGCTTCAGCAATTCAAATATGGCAGGGGCTGAACCAGACCCAGCATTTCCGGATGGACAACCTTTTTCCGCTGTCGGCCTTCTCGAGGCAGCAGGCCGTGAAAAAACTGATCTTCATCGTTCAGATGCTTCAGGCTTTGCTGGCCGCAGCTGTCCCGCTGTTTACAGGTGACTACATGACTGCCGGCATCATTTTTGCAGTGATGCTTGCCGTTTCGTATGGCACGTTAATTTCTGCCGGCAATAAAACAAAAAAACAGTTATGAAAAATCCCGTTTCCATGGTCACCTGGAAACGGGATTTCTGTTTTTATTGATGGGCATTCAGCGCTGCACTGCCGAGCGTTTTTGCCGCAACCAGCATGGCTTCTTCCTTGAAGTCGAATTTTGGGTGATGATGCGGGTAAACTTCGCCTTCCGGCATTGCACCAGTAAGGAAGAAAGTGCCAGGAACCTTTTCAAGATAATAGGCGAAATCTTCTCCTATCATGAGCGGCGGCGTGTTATACAGTTCTTTTACACCCGGGACCTGTTCAGCGACAGCTTTTAAATACAACGTTTCCTCTTTGTGGTTCACGAGAGGGGAGTAGCCGCGGTTGTATGTAAATTCATACGTGCACCCGGCGGCCAGGCAATTGCCGTTGATGACGCGTTCCATTTCCTGTTCCATGAGGTCCCGTGTTTCTTCAGTGAACGTCCGGATCGTGCCTTTCAGAATCGCCTGATCTGCAATGATATTAAACGGGTTTTCCGCTACAAATGAGCCGACAGACAAGACGGCAGACTCCAGCGGGTCGACGCGGCGTGACACGAGCTGCTGCAGATTCATGACAATCTGCGAACCCAGGACGATGGCATCCCGTGTATTATGCGGCATGGCGCCGTGCCCGCCGCGGCCCTGAATTTTTAACGTGAAGCTGTCGGCTGCCGCAATGATCGGCCCGACACGGTAATCGATCCGGCCGAATGGCGTCATTGACCACAGGTGGGTGCCGTAAATTTCATCGACGCCATCCAGCGCTCCGTCTTTAATCATCGCCAGCGCTCCGCCCGGAACCAATTCTTCGGCATGCTGATGGATCAGGACGTAAGTTCCGGGAAGTTCGCGCCTCATGCTGTGAAGAATTTTGCCGAGTACGAGCAGAGTGGCCGTATGGCCGTCGTGTCCGCAGGCATGCATGACATTCGGTATTCTGGATTTATAGGGCACGTCTTTTTGGTCCTGTATGGGAAGTGCGTCAAAATCGGCCCGCAATGCAATTGTTTTTCCAGGTTTGGCTCCGCGTATGATTGCAACAACGCCATTGCCGCCGACATTATGCCGGACCTCAACACCCAATTGCTCATAATAATGGCGAATGTAATAGGCTGTTTTTGTTTCATTGAATGAAACTTCGGGGTGCATGTGCAAATGCCTCCGGATATCGACCATTTCAGGATAAGCTGTATCCAGCTCCGTGTATAATTTCTCCAGCACCAATAAAATCCCTCCTAAAGATATGTATTATTCAGTAAATAATAACATAAAAAAAGAGAGCGAACCCCGCTCTCTTTTTCATTAATAAGTAAAGTTCAGATATGATGCGACAAAATAGATGACAACGATGACGAGGGATGGCAATGAATATGTCAGTATGGACTTGCTGTTTTTTCTGGCCAGCAAATACAGAGCCAATAATGACATGATCAATACGCCTGTAGCGATGATCATCGTAGCACCCGGTGTGGCGGCAGCGATTAAATTGCCGTCGCGGTAAACTGGATCTGACAGAGCCAGGATGATCATGTTGAAAATATTCGATCCCAGGATCGCACCTACAGCCATATTGACGTTATTGAGGCGGAGGGCAACAAATACGGCAATCGCTTCCGGCAATGATGTTGCCGCAGCAATCAGGAAACTGCCGATGAAGCTTGAACCGATGCCGGTGATGACGGCAATCTGATCACCTGTGATGGATAATGCTGTACCGGCTCCCAGGATAACAAGAGCTCCTATGATAAAGCCGATGATTGCAGCTTTGGCGGAAAGTCCGGCACTGGGGTTGTCCGGCTCTTCTTCTTCCTCAGCGGCAGCTTCTGCTTCAGGGTCAAGATTAGGCAGCTTGTTGAGGAGCACCATACCGACGATATAAGTGACTGCGATGATCAAAGCATCAAGGCCGACGCCAAGGATCTGTGTATCAATTCGAAGCCAAAGCGCCATCATGACCAAAATGGTCAATAGAATACCCAAAAGGGCAGTATAGATATTATTGCGTGAAGCGCGGTCCAAAATGCGGCGCTTGCGCAGCAGGAAATCGAATCCTGCCAAAATGAACAGGTTGAACAGGTTGGAGCCGATCATATTTCCGACGGCGATATCGGCATTGCCGATGGCTGCCGCTGAGAAACTGGTGGAAACTTCCGGCAGGGACGTGGCACCCGCCAGCAGCAGCGTACCGACCATCATGCCGCCCATTGCTGTTTTTTCACTGATAACATCCGCGTACTGTGATAATTTGATCGATGCATAGACGGTGATGATGCCGGCTATTAAAAAATATACAAAAACCAATTAAATTTCCTCCTGTTCCGGTATGTAATCACTCTGCCCAAAAGCAGAGCCTGTGCATCAGTCTTCTTCAGGCTTCGCGCGATACGTTGTGATATACGAAGATCCTGCGAAGATATTCACCGGATTGGCTGCCGGTGCGCCTTCCGGTTTGGAATGGGCTTTTGAGAATGCCTGGGATTCCTTCCATTTTTCAAAGAAAACAGGAGATTCCCATTCCGTCAACACGACATAGGTATCAGAATCGAGTGGCCGCAGGACCCGGAATGCGACATAACCCGGTTCGTTTTCAATTGCTCCAGCGCGGTTTTTGAAACGGTGCTCGAAAATCGGGCGCCCTTCATCAGTTACTGGAATATTGTTGAAAACAAAATATCCTTTCTCCTTGAACTCACCTGTGCCGTCCACCACTTCGTAGCGCCGGGGTGATTGGAAAACCGTCTTGCCTTCGGTTTCGTGCAGGACAAGCGTAGTGTTCTCACCCTGCATGACGACCATATTTTCTTCGGGATATTTGTCGCGCATCTTTTTCATGTATTCATAAGTTCCCGTTGTCATGAATAGATTCATTATAATCCCTCCCATTATATAATACAGTATAACTTTCCCTGAAAAAAATTTCAGCAAACTTCTTTGTCGAACTGGTGAAGCCATAAGCGTCTAATTTATGACATTTGCCCGCACAATCTATACAATGGAAAATAGAGCGTCTATAGTATATACGGATATAGGAACGATATGCAGTGGATGATAAATATGGAAGGGAAGTTTTTATGATGGCTTTTAACGATACTTATCTTAAAGCGACAAGAGGAGAAAAGACGGATCACGTACCTGTCTGGTTTATGAGGCAGGCTGGACGTTCACAGCCCGAGTACCGCAAGATCAAGGAAAAATATTCACTCGAAGAAATTACGCATCAGCCGGAACTGTGTGCTTATGTGACAAAATTGCCGGTCGACCAGTACAACGTCGACGCAGCAATTCTGTACAAGGACATTGTTACGCCGCTGCCTGCAATCGGAGTGGACGTAGAAATCAAAGCAGGCATCGGTCCGGTGATCGATAACCCGATCCGCACAATGGAAGACATCAGCCGTCTGGGAGAGATCAACCCGGAGCAGGATGTCGACTATGTGCTGAAAACCATCAAATTACTGACAGAAGAGCAATTGGATGTACCATTGATCGGATTTTCCGGCGCGCCGTTTACTTTGGCAAGCTATATGATCGAAGGCGGCCCTTCGAAATCATACAATAAAACAAAAGCGATGATGGTGTCAGAGCCGCAGATGTGGTTCGCGCTAATGGATAAACTGGCAGACACGATCATTCCGTATGTGAAAGCGCAGGTTAAAGCAGGAGCGAAAGCCGTTCAGATATTTGACTCCTGGGTCGGCGCATTAAACGTGGAAGATTACCGCATTTTCATCAAGCCGGTCATGGACCGCATCTTCAACGAGCTGCGCAGCGAAGGCGTACCGTTGACAATTTTCGGTGTGGGTGCGACGCATCTTGCAAACGAATGGCATGACCTGCCGGTGGATGTAGTCGGACTGGATTGGCGTCTGCCGATCTCTGAAGCACGCGAGAGAGGTTTGACAAAACCGTTGATGGGGAATTTTGATCCAGCGTATCTGTTGGCGGATTGGCCAGTAATCGAAGAACGCGTGAAAAACATCCTCGATATGGGCATGCAGGATGATGGCTATATTTTCAACCTGGGGCACGGCGTATTCCCGGAAGTAAATCCGGATACATTGAAACGCCTGACAACGTTTGTGCACGAATACAGTGCAGCTTATAAATCACAAAAATAATCGACTAAAAATTTCTGAGGTGATTTGACAATGAAAAAGACAATGGGTTTATTGGTGATGGCATACGGAACTCCTTATAAAGAAGAAGATATTGAAAGATATTATACGCATATCCGCCGCGGCCGCAAGCCGAGCGAAGAAAGTCTGGTAGACCTCCGGAGCCGCTATAAAGCAATCGGTGGGCTTTCTCCACTGGCAAAAATCACAAAAGATCAGGCGCAGGCACTTTGCGACCGCCTGAATGCTGTGCAGGACGACATCGACTTTAAAGTGTATTTGGGCTTGAAGCACATCGAGCCTTTCGTGGAAGACGGAGTCGAAGCGATGAAACAGGACGGCATTACGGAAGCAGTTTCCATCGTTTTAGCGCCTCACTTCTCGACGTTCTCTGTAAAATCGTATAACGGCCGCGCTGCAGAAGCAGCTGAAAAAGCAGGCATCAAGCTTACTTCAGTTGAAAGCTGGTACACAGAACCTAAATTCATCCAGTACTGGAGCGAAAAAGTGCGTGATGCATTCGCTGAAATGTCCGAAGAAGAACGTGCGAAATCGTGCCTGATCGTTTCCGCGCATTCATTGCCGGAGAAAATTATTGCAAACGGCGACCCGTATCCGGAGCAATTGAAGGAAACAGCTGACCTGATTGCCGAAGCTGCGGGTGTTGAAAATTACGAAGTCGGCTGGCAAAGTGCCGGCCAGACACCGGAGCCGTGGATCGGTCCGGACGTACAGGATCTGACCCGCGACCTGCACAGCGAAAAAGGTTATAGTTCTTTTGTTTATACACCTGTGGGCTTTGTTGCAGATCACCTGGAAGTGCTTTTTGACAACGACTATGAATGTAAAGTCGTATGTGACGAAATCGGTGCAGTTTACCGCCGTCCTGAAATGCCGAACGTTCATCCCCTGTTCATCGACGGAATGGCTGATACCATCATGAGAAAATTGGCTGGAAAATAAATCGGATGAAAAAAATCATACTTATGACTCTATTTTCCGGCCTCCTGCTGCTTGCAGCCTGTGGAGAAGAAAACTCCGATGCTGATGCAGGCAGAAGCGCCGAAATAATCGAGACTGAATTCAATTCACCTGAAACTGCGGAACCCGGTGAAGCCATGATTATATCTGTAACAGTGACGCAGGGGAATGAACTCGTTGAAGACGCAGATGAAGTGGTTTACGAAGTCTGGCAGTCAGGCCACCGCGTCGAAGCTGAAATGCTGACGGCTGAACATATCGGTGACGGCGTCTATGAAAGTGAAGTTGAGTTCGATGAAGAAGGGCTTTATTTCGTCCAGGCTCATACGACTGCGCGCTCACTCCATGTAATGCCGAAACAGGAAATCATCGTCGGCAATCCGGATCCGGAGTCCATAATTCCGGATGACAGTGACGATTCAGACAGTAATGTGGATATGGATGGCCATGGCCATTAAACGAATTTCATAAAAACAAAAAGGCAGGCGCACGTGCGCCTGTCTTTTTGTTTACATGTATAAAAGAAAAGATGAAGGAGTGGAAAGAAACGATTGCTTTTCTTTCCGGCGCACGCTTTCCGCGGGCTCGCGC
>NZ_JRGN01000297.1 GCF_000775575.1 Planococcus sp. CAU13 | reverse complement strand
CAGAAACTGAAGAAAGTACGGAAACTGAAGAAACTGCTGAACAGGATACTTCTGCTTCTGAAGGCAGCGGAGAAAGTGCAGAACCGGCGCAGGACAACCCTGCAATGAGTGAAGGGACAATGACTGTGAGCGATTCTCAGACATATGAACTTTATCTATTGCCCGGCTATGAACTGACCGCGGAAGAACCGAACAAAGATGTAGTTTACGCCACCGAAAACGATTCATTGTTCATGCGTGTTGAAACGTTCAGCAAGGATGAAACTGATTTTTCTTTTGCTGAAGAAACTATGCTTGAAACTGTAAAAGCATCCAATGCTGCGGCGGAGCTTACTGAACTGCCTGCATTCGAAGGGTCTGAATTCATCAATTCGTCACTGGCGGAAATTCCTACAGAAGACGGGAAAGTCACCGGTGTGGTTTTTGAAAATGACAGCCAGATTGTCCGGCTGACGATTTTCGATCTTACAGAAGCATCTGTCACGGAAGATTTCCTGAACATGGGTAAAACGATTTCAGCAAAATAATAATATAAAAGCGGCCGGCCTGAAAATTCAGGCCGGCCGCTTTTGCTTTTCTTTATTGTCCAGACTCCGGCGGC
>NZ_JRGN01000214.1 GCF_000775575.1 Planococcus sp. CAU13 | reverse complement strand
TTATATCGTCGCTCAGAAAAATATATCGTCGTTTGCCAATCTCTTCGTCGCCCGCTCCCCCTCTAATCGGCAATTCCTCCCCTTTTCGCTTTTCTCCCGCGAGAAGCAGCCATTTGTCTTTTAATCTTGTCTTTTTATGTAGAATAAAAACGATTTTAAACTCAGCAAGTCGTTAAATCCTGTGAGGATATCGGCTTTCCAGGCGTTATCGTCGTTCGTAGGATTTTATCGTCGCTCACAGATTTAAATC
>NZ_JRGN01000165.1 GCF_000775575.1 Planococcus sp. CAU13 | reverse complement strand
AATTTCAGTGAGCGGCGTGCCGTTCAAGGACAAGACCAGTCGATTTTCCTGATTACTTTTGACGATTGCTTTTGTGTCCTTCAAAAGAGCGATGGGATCTTCCAGGGTATTTAACGTAAAGTGATAATAAACATTTTCGTAGTTCGCTAAATTCTCTTTTAGCAGCTGACCATCTTTCAAAAATAAAATATTGGAAGTGACCCGGTCAATTTCCGACAGATTGTGCGAAGACAGGAGA
>NZ_JRGN01000269.1 GCF_000775575.1 Planococcus sp. CAU13 | reverse complement strand
TCATCGAGTGTACGGATGCCGCCGCCCACCGTAAACGGAATTGACAATTCGCTGGCAACGATCTTCACCACTTCCACCATTGTTTCCTTGCCTTCATGTGAAGCGGAAATATCCAGGAACACCAATTCATCGGCACCTTGTTTATCATAAAAACGCGCCAACTCGACCGGGTCGCCTGCATCTTTCAGAGAGACGAAACTGACGCCTTTGACGACGCGCCCTTCTTTTACGTCCAGGCAGGGAATGATGCGTTTTGTCAGCATGTCAGCGCCTCCTCGAGTGTAAACCGCTTTTCGTAAAGGGCTTTGCCGATGATGACGCCGGAAATGGCACTGCCGACCGCTGCCGCTTTGACCCTCTTCACATCTTCGATCGACCCGATGCCGCCCGATACAACCACTTCAGCCGTCCCTGCTTCCACCAATTGTTGATTGGCGCTGATGTTCGGGCCTGCCAGCGTTCCATCCGTCGCGATATCGGTGTAGATGAAATGCTTCGCCCCATTTGCCGTAAAAAAACGGGCTACATCTGCGGCAGATTGTGTGGAAGTTTCAATCCAGCCTTCCGTTGCCGCCATCCCGTCTTTGGCGTCAATGCCGATGACGATCCGGTCGCTTCCGAATTCTTCGATAAAAGAAATGACCCGGTCCGGCTCGCGGATGGCCATGCTGCCGATAATGACACGGGATACCCCGTTGTCCAGATAATAGGCAATATCTTCACGTGTGCGGATGCCGCCGCCCACCTGAACGTTTACA
>NZ_JRGN01000336.1 GCF_000775575.1 Planococcus sp. CAU13 | reverse complement strand
CACAAAAGGTTCTTCAGGACATATCCTTCTTAGTTGAAAAGCCTCAAATTATCGCGCTGGTTGGACCGAATGGATCCGGGAAATCGACGCTGCTGAACACCATCGCGAATTTATTGCCTGCCGATCAGGGGAGTATTTCGTTGATGGGCAAAAGCAACCAGGATCCGGCAATTTTCCGGGACGTGTCGTATATGCAGGAT
>NZ_JRGN01000230.1 GCF_000775575.1 Planococcus sp. CAU13 | reverse complement strand
TTCTTCCGTGCCTTCTCCGTGGTCGTGGCTATGTTCTTCCGTTCCTTCGCTGTGCTCATGGTCGTGACCATGTTCATGCCCCTCACCCAGCTCATCTTCAGAAATCGACTCGCCCGTTGCCACAAACTCAACATTTTCATTGCTCAGTGTCTTTTTGGCATTATCAATAAAACCTTCCAGCCCCAATCCAATATAGAAAACCGCATCCGCATCAGCCAACGCTATCATGTCCTGCTGTGTCGGTTCGAAGGTGTGCTCGTTCGAACCCGCCGGATAGATCGACTGGACATTCACCCGCTCACCGCCAATTCTTTCAGTGAAATATGTAAGTGGATAAACAGTCGTATAAATTTCGATTTTTTCTTCTGTTGCTGCATTGTCCCTGTTTACGTTCGTATTTGTTTCCGCTTCTTCTGCGTTGCCACACCCGGCAACTGTTAAAAGCAGCAGGATCGGCAGGAGTAACTTTTTCATAAGGCATCCCTCAATTCTTCTTATTTGTATTTAGTCTGTACGTCTTGCCAGCTAGCTTTTCTGACTCCCGGTATCTGCCCTTTATGAGCCAGTTCACGAAACGCAATCCGTGACATGCCGAATTTCCGCATATATCCTCTCGGCCTGCCGGTCACAGCGCAGCGATTTCTCAAACGCACCGGGGATGAATCTTTCGGCAGCCTGTTCAATTCTTCAAAATCCCCAGTTGCTTTCAGTTCTATTCGGCAGTCGATAAAACGGTCGACAGTCGCTTGCAGCTTCGTTGCTTTTGCCATTTTGGATTTTTTCGCCATCTGTTTACCCATCCCTTCAATTCGTAATAGTTACGATTTGTAAATGAGTAAATTTTTTTATTTTGTTTCCCGGTGCAATGTCACTCTCCGGAGACGCGGACAATATTTCTTCAACTCTATCCGTTCCGGATTGTTGCGCTTGTTTTTTACGGTCGAATAATTGCGGTCGCCGGTTTCGGTACACGCCAATGTGATGTTCACTCTCATATTTTATCTCTCCTGACTTCTTAATTTATTTAAACAGTAATTGTTACGATTTACATCGTATAATAAAAATTTGAATACTGCAAGAAGTTTTTTCATCCATTAAAGTCTCGGTGATTTATTCATACTGCAAATAAACATCGTTATAATGCAAAAAAACCGTCGTATAACGCAAACAAACTTTCTTATATTGCAAATAACCCCCGCTATATTGCAAACAAACCGGTTTATCCTGCAAACAAAAAATAAAAGCTTGAAAATGATTAGAGAAAAGTCTTCAAGGACATCAAAACATCGACATAATAAATTTGGTTATCCACAAAATAAATCAGCAAAACCCATTTTAATTATCCCCAGAAAAATCTGGGGCTATTTTTTTCATTCATCTTATCCACAGTACGATGACATAAAAAAAGAGGGATTGCCGTGTCAACGACAGTCCCTCCAATTTCCTATACCGGGTTCTCAATCGAGCCCATGAACAGGATCACACCGGTTTCTTCATCCGTGATGGCAAAGAAGAACGGGCGGTTGACAATCAGTTCAAACGGTGGTTCCTCATCTGCCGTCGCTGACTCCGTGTCAACAGCCACAGACGTGACGGCTGCCGCTTCGGTTCCTTCTTCACTCACGTTAACAAAGGTTTTTTGCTTTACTTCGCTAATGAATAAATCATTGCTTGTTTCGAACATTCTTGATAAATCTACATAGTTGAATGCTGTTTCCATACCGAAATCCTGCAAGGTTTCATTCAAATTCACTTCGTATTCCAGTTCGAATTTAGGCAATTTTACGAGGCCTTCCCTCGATTCAAAATTCTTCATCCAGTCGGACCAGGTTTCATTGTCCAATGATGATTTGAACTCATCCAAAGAAGAATTTTCAGCCGGCAGGAAGACGTGCATATTCATCTCACCTTCCCCGTACGGAAGCGCCACCGCCTGAAATTGATCGGTTTCCATATAGGCGAGTTCCTCCTCCAAGACCATGAGCGGAACTTCTGTTGTTGAACCGTCGGAAGGATAGAATGGCTGCTCTTCTGTCATTTTTTCGATAAACGTGTATTGCCACGTTCCATTAAAATAAATTGCATTCAGCAGGATAACTGCCAGATCCTCGGATAACGGACTTTCGACCATCTTGTCAATCCTGCCATTCGTCTCTTTATCGACCCATTCATTGATCGCTTTTGCTGACGCCGGATCAGTTATATCCATCGTTTCCACTTCAGCATTGAAGTAATCCTGGCTGCTTTCCCTGAAACTTTGGAGATACTGATAGCTGTCTTTTGCCCAGATGGAATTCGCTATATTCAATTCGATAGCGCCGGAGTCACTGGCCAGTTTCGCAATGAGCGATGCATTCGCTCGATTCATGTCATCGGGAGACAGCCCTTCCGTTTCCAAAACTTTCGCAATTTCCTCTTTCGTCACGCCATCCGCTCCGTTATAGACCATGGCGAGCGCCATATACAAACTTGTCGGAGAGACAAAGATATTCCCGTCTTCCCTCGCTGACAAATCTTTCAGCAGCTTCATGCCGAGAATGTTGTTCGCTTCTGCAATCTGTTTATAATCCGTTTCCCCGTATTCCACTCCATCGGCAATCTTCATGCTGGCTCCCGCTTTTTCTTCCGTACTGCCGCAGCCTGCGATTAACGTCGTGAATCCCAATGCAATAAATAATTGAGTCAATTTTTTCATCAGCGAGATCCCCCTTTGAGAAGTAGACTGGCAAATTGGTGGAAAGTTACAGGAGTGTTATAGAATTTTAGAAACATTCTTCCAGTAAAGTGCAGCTGTTTGATAAAATAAATTCAAGGAGTTGTTTCAGATGAATAAACCGATAAAATTTCAAACCCTCAAAACAGAGAGACTGGTTTTGCGGGAAGTGACAAAAGACGATGCCGACAGCCTGTTGGCATATTTGTCAGACGAGGAAGTAACACGCCACATGGGACTCGCGCCTTTTACAACAGTAGAAGATACACTCGATGAAGTCGAATGGTACAATTCGATTTTCGATAAAGGCACAGGTATGCGCTGGGGGATTACATTAAAAGACGAAGACCGCGTCATCGGCAGCTGTGGATTCCTTAACTTGACGCAGAAACATCATCGCGCCGAAATCGGATTTGAACTGAGCCGGGAACATTGGGGCAAAGGAATTGCTGCGGAAGCGCTTCAGGCCGTAATCTATCACGGATTTTCCTCGCTGAACCTGAACCGGATCGAAGCGTTGATTGAACCGGCAAACAGCCCTTCTCAAAAGCTGGTCGAAAAAACCGGTTTTTTGAGAGAAGGGCTGTTGAGGGATTATGAATATACACAAGGAAAATTTGATGATCTTTATATGTATTCGATGTTGAAGCGGGAATTTGAAATCTCTTGAATAAAGGAGCCTGTTTTTAGGCTCCTCTTCACTTGTAATCCTGTTATGCTGGGTTCTCAATCGAACCCATGAATAGGATCACACCGGTTTCCTCATCCGTGATGGTAAAGAAGAATGGACGGTTTACGATCAGTTCAAACGGCAGTTCCTCGTCTACTGACGCCGACTCAGTCACAGCCACAGACGTGACGGCCGCCGCTTCGGTTCCTTCTTCACTCACGTTGACAAAGGTTTTCTGCTTTACTTCACTGATGAATAAACCACTGCTTTCTTCGAACATTTTCGATAAGTCAACGTTGTCAAAAGCTGTTTCCATTCCGAAGTCCTGCAAGGTTTTATTTAAATTCACTTCATATTCCAGTTCAAATTTAGGCAATTTTACAAGGCCTTCCCTCGATTCGATTTCCTTCATCCACTGGGACCAGGTTTCTTTATTCATCGAAGATTTGAATTCGTCCAACGAAGAATTTTCAGCCGGCAGGAAAACGTGCATATTCATCTCACCTTCCCCGTATGGTAGTGCGACTGCCTGAAATTGATCGGTTTCCATATAACCCAGTTCTTCCTCCAAAATCATGAGCGGAACATCCGTTGTTGAACCGTCCGAGGGATAAAAAGGCTGTTTTTTCGTTAGTTCTTCGTTGAAAGTATATTGCCATGTCCCGTTAAAATAAATAGCATTGAGTAGAATAGCTGCCAGATTGGCGGGAAATGGACTTTCAACCATTTCATCGATCCTGCCATTCGTCTCTTCCTTGACCCACTCATTAATCGCATCCGCTGACGCCGTATCAGTTACATCCACCGTTTCCACTTCAGCATTAAAGTAATCCTGACTGCTTTCCTTGAAACTATCAAGAAACGTATAAATGTCTTTTGCCCAGATCGAGTTTGCTATATTCAATTCGATGGCGTCAGAATTACTGCCAAGTTTCGCAATGAGCGAGGCATTTGCCTTATTCATTTCTTCAGCCGTCAGCCCTTCTGCTTCAAGCACTTTCGTAATTTCCTCTTTCGTCACCCCATCCGCTCCGTTATAGACCATGGCCAGCGCCATATATAAACTGGTCGGAGACACGAAGATATTCCCGTCTTCTTTGGCTGACAAATCTGCCAGCAGCTTCATGCCGAGGGCGTTGTTCGATTCTGCGATCAGCTGATAATCCGTTTCCCCGTATTCCACTCCATCCGCAATCTTCATACTGGCACCAGCTGTTCCTTCCGTACTGCCGCAGCCAGCGATTAACGCCGTGAATCCCAATACAATAAACAATAGAAGCGATTTTTTCATCAGTGAGATCCCCCTTTTGAGAGTAGACTGGAAAATTGGTGGAAAATTACATGGCTGCTGCATAATTATGAGTATATGCTTGGAAAATTTGCTGACTCCTGTCATTCCCCTGCCAATATGCTGAATAAATTCGAATCACGCCATCCCTCTTTCAGCAGGATATGATCCCGCATCCTGCCTTCAAAATGCATGCCCAACTTTTCCAGCACTTTTCGTGAACCTTCATTCTCAGGTGCACAAGTCGCATAAATACGGTGGAGCTGCAACTCATTGAAACCAAAGCCGATCATCACAGATGCAGCTTCTGTTGCGATACCTTTGCCCCAATGATCCGGATTGATAATATAGCCGATTTCCCCCGCTCTATTTGCGAAACTCTTGATCGTAATTTCCACCGCTCCTATCAATTCAGCCTGCTCCTTTAAAACGATTGCGAAGATGTAACGGGTTCTCGGCGTCTTCTTTGTATCCGCCAAAGCTTCCTCTACAAACTTCTTTGTTTCTTCTATCGTATTTGGTCCCCAAGGCTGATTTCTGCTGGCTTGTTCCTGGGATGCGTATTTATGGACAGCGCTCCAGTCGTCTTTCCTGAACTCACGCAAGTAAAGCCGGCCAGTTTCCATTTTCATCATTCAATTCACATCTTTCGTCGAAATTTAGATTGGCTTACAATTCAGCCAGACAATCCCAAATGCTCTTTCGAAATTGTGCCGCCTGCGGTAAGTCTTCCATCTCTACATAAAAACTCTTCAAAAACTTCTTGGCATTCGCAATCAAAAACCAGTACTTCTCTTCCTCCAGCCACTCCTTCTGCCTAGCCATTTCCGCCGGCAGCCGATCCAGCCGGTCCTGGAGAATCTCAGGATCCATCCCACGCTTCACCATTTCGAGGATTGGTATGAGTATCCGCTCCTCTTCGTCGTGAATATAGACGGACTCGGCGACAAACGCCTTTTTCCAAAGCTCATCAAGAAGTTCCTCATACATCTCCTGATCCGCATACCGGCTTTTGGCCAGTTCATCAAAGACATCCGCCGCATGGGCTATGCTGTGGGCCCAGCCTTTTCCTGGGACAAAGCCGCGAAGATCCTTTTCCGCTTCCATGTAATCGATCATTTTCCGCTTTGCTTCATCGACTGCGTGAGCGGTAAGAAATGGAGATTCGTTATCGCTGTAAAGTACGAGCGCAATCAGCAGCGTTGTGAACGACCGGGTGAAAACACTGTCCGTTCCATTTTCGCCGATACCGTTGAACAGCATCTCATCCGTCAGACACCTGTTCAGCACATCTTGCAGCAGCGGGTTGTCCCATTTCTTTTCATTCGTCAATTTGCAGAAAGTGCCGTAGATCAGCGAGTCACGCAGCTCGCTGTCAATCGAACCGATGTATTTGAGCATGGATGGAAGAAGCCCTTGCCAATCATCTTCTTCCCATTCACGTTCCCCGCTCCTGATTTTCTTCAAAATACTTTTTACTTCTCCAGCCGCAAGCAGCGCAGGAAATTCTGTTTTATTCATATAAATTTTCTTCCCCTTCCAAAATTACAGACTCAAGAACCGCACCAGCAGCCGGTTCATCTCCTCTGCGCTCTGCCGAAAATCCTGCCGGTGCCATTCGATGGCGAGGCCGAGAATCGCGTTGGCCTGGTAAGCGCTCAGCATCGAAATGTCGATATCTGTATTGTAATGTTCGCTGACGTCATTTTTAATCAGATTCTGCACTTCATCAAACAGCAGATAATAATAGGACAGCGGAACGGTTTTCGAAAACACGATCCGATAGAACGGCTGATACTTCTCGATGTGGTGGAATATACGGATCGTCACCGGGTTGACGTCTTTCGACAGCAGGCTCGGCACGTATCTGTACGGCTCTTGATACGAATCCGCCAAATCCTTCATGATCGTCCTGAAATAATCTTCAAACAAATTTTCAACCTGCCCGTAATGCGCATAGAACGTCCCCCGGTTCACTTTGGCAGCCTGACAAAGCTCTGTGACGCTAATCGAGTTCAAACTCTTCTGCTTCAATAAATTCAGCAACGCCTCCCGCAATGCTTCTTTCGTCTTCGACACGCGCAAATCCGTCTTCATCTTTTTCACCTCTTAGCGGACAAAATCCGCTTTATTGTATGATAACGAACAGTTTTGCCTTTTTTGTTTATTGAATATTCATACTAATAGAGAATATACTTTTATTGTACACTTGTTCATTAAATATGAGGAGGTTTTATTGATGAGATTGGAAGGTAAAGTTGCGGTAGTTACTGGGGCGGCGTCCGGAATGGGCAAAGCGATTGCAGAATTGTATGCGGCTGAAGGCGCGAAAGTGGTCGTTGCCGATATGAATCTGGACGGCGCTGAAGCAGTGGCCCAAGGCATTTCATCGAATGGCGGAACGGCCAAAGCGGTGAAAGTGAACGTCACGAGCCAGGAAGACATCGACAACATGATTGATACAGCAGTAAACGAATTCGGCACATTGGACATTTTGGTCAACAACGCGGGCATCATGGACAATTTTGAGCCGGCCGGCGAGATCACTGATGAGAAATGGGACCTGATTTTCGACGTAAATACAAAGGGCGTCATGCGCGCAACGCGCAAAGCGATTCCGATTTTCCTTGAAAAAGGCAAAGGCGTCATCATCAACACGGCATCAACCGGCGGCCTGAACGGCGCGCACGCTGGTGCTGCATACGGCGCATCGAAACACGCGGTCGTTGGTTTCACGAAGAATACGGGTTACATGTACGCCAAGTCCGGCATTCGCTGCAACGCCATCGCACCAGGCGGCGTCGCAACGAACATCGGCTCATCAATGACGAACGTCAGCCAGTTCGGCGCCGGCCGTCTGCAGGCACCACAAGGCGTAATGCCGCGCGTTGGCCAGCCGGAAGAAATCGCCCAAGTGGCGCTGTTCCTGGCGTCTGACGAATCGAGCTTCGTCAACGGCACAGTCATTGTCGCAGATGCTGGATGGACTTCAGCGTTCTGATTAGAAAAGCGGAAGCGGCATTGGCCGCACAGCCGGGCTGACTTATGACCCCAAGAGCTGAGCCGCTGGAGTCTGGATAAAGAAAAGCAACGGCAATCGTTCTGCAGATTGTGGGACGGGTATTTTTATGGCGTTTTTCGCATCTGGATAGTATTTTGGGAATGCGGATAGTATTTCAGCCATTCCGGATAGTATATCCAATTTATTAGAAAAACCGTGCGGTATTTCTGCTCAAATTGTTATCCAGATGCTAAACAGATCAACCTCACGACCAGTGCAAAGAGCAACAGCGGATGTTTTTCGCTGCGCGAAAAACTCCATGGTTTAAAGAAAGCCTTAGCGGCCGGGCCGCTAAGGCTTTTTCATATCAAGGGTTTGGTTTTGGCAGTTTGGGTGAGGCGGAAGTGGTAGAGTCGGGTGGAGATTCGGGTGAAAGACGGCTCAGATCCGGTCTGCGCAAATAAAT
>NZ_JRGN01000065.1 GCF_000775575.1 Planococcus sp. CAU13 | reverse complement strand
TAAGAGAGACGCCCAAAATCATAAGACAACCCTCACCCCAAAAACTCCCTAGCCACTCCCACCCAACAAAGCTACAATAATACTATCTAATCCACCCAAAAACCAAAAAGGAGGCCACCCACATGAAAATCACCAAAGCCACGATCCATTCAGTCCGATTTCCATTAAAGGAGCCGTTCATCATCTCCTACGCCACTTATCCCGACATGCCGGGAATCATCCTGAAACTTGAAACGGATATCGGACTCACAGGCTTCGGCGAAGCAGTGCCGGATGAGCATGTGACGGGTGAGCAGGTGGATGCAATGTTCGAGGTACTGAAAAATGTGCTGATTCCGCGCATCATCGGCCGCAGCCCGTTCGACATCGAAGAAATCCATCACCAAATGGACGCCGCGATTTCACATAACCCTGCAGCAAAAGCCGCCATTGATATTGCCTGCTATGACCTGATGGGGAAGGCGGCGGGGCACCCGGTCTATAATCTGATCGGCGGCCGCGCGCATGACACGCTGCAATATCCGAAAGTGCTGAGTATTGAGGCGCCGGAAATCATGGTGGAGAAAGCGAAACTTGCGCAGACGCAAAATTTCTCCAGTCTCAAGCTGAAAGTCGGACGCGACGACGCGGCACTCGACATCGCGTGCATTTATGCAGTCCGGGAAGCGGTCGGCAAAGACATGCCAATCCGGATTGACGTCAACCAGGGCTGGCAAACGGTCGGCATCGCTGTGCAGACGATCAATCGCCTGGAAGGGGCGAATCTCACATGGATTGAACAGCCGATCCGGATGGGGGATATTCGGGGCCTCGCGGAAGTGAGGCGCAAAGTGTCAACGCCGATCATGGTGGATGAAAGTATGCAGTCGATGAGAGATGTGCTGGAAATCATCCGTCTCAACGCGGCTGATTACATTAATATCAAACTGATGAAAACCGGTGGCATCTACAAGGCTGTTCAAATAGCAAAAGCAGCGGAAGCAGCCGGCGTCATTGCGCAAATCGGCTCGATGGTCGAGTCGTCGATCGGTTCTGCCGCCGGTTACCACGCCGTCATGTCGCGGAAAAACATCCAGACTGCCGAACTCACGGGTCCGCTTTTATTCGCGGAAGAAATCGGCAATCTCTTGTACGAGCCGCCAAACGTCAAGCTCAGCGGCAAGCCGGGGCTCGGAATCGATATCGACGAACAGCAATTGAAAAAGCTGACGAAAAAATCCGCAATCATCGAAGGAGGCAATCAAATCAATGACCATTAAACAGCAGATACAGGCATACTTCGACCACTTCCACGCCAATCCGGAAGTAAGCTGGAAAGAATTCGAAACGACGAAAAAATTAAAGGAAATTATGGAAAGCCACCACATCCACCACCGCACATTCGACGACGTCACCGGTTTGATTGCGGAAATCGGGCAAGGCGACGACATTGTCGCGGTGCGTGCTGACATGGACGCGCTGTGGCAGGAAGTCGCTGGTAAAGAGCAGGCGAATCATTCGTGCGGGCACGACGCCAATATGGCGATGGTACTCGGGGCGCTGCTGTATTTAAAAGAGGAAACCCTGACGAAGCGTGTGCGTTTCATCTTTCAGCCGGCGGAAGAAAAAGGCAATGGCGCGCTGTCGATGATTGACCGCGGGGCGATTGAAGGTGTCAGCCATCTGTTCGGTGTTCACTTGCGGCCGGCGGAAGAATTGCCGCTCGGGAAAGTGTCGCCGGCGCTCCATCACGGTTCAGGCATTTTTCTCCAAGGGAAAATCACCGGGGAAGATGCGCACGGGGCGCGTCCGCATCAGGGCAGCAATGCGATGGATGTCATTGCAGCCATTCATCAATTCATCAAAACGATTTACTTTTCTCCGTTCGAATCCTGGTCGGCGAAACTGACGAATGTGCGGATGGGCGGAGACAGCCTGAACATTATCCCTGGCAGCGCTACTTTTGCGCTTGATGTCCGATCGCAGTCGAACACATTGATGGAAGAACTGCGGACACGTATTGACGCAGGTTTCACACATCTCGCGAATCTTTATGGTGTCGAAATCGGCTGGGAATGGACCGACTTCACACCGGCGGCGGAAGTATCCGAAGAGGCGGCGGAAATCACGGAAAGAGCGATTCGCAATACCATCGGTGAAGAAAATACAGCCGAACCGCTGCACACGCCGGGAGCGGATGACTTTCATTTCTATACAATCCGCCAGCCGCAACTGAAAGCGGCAATGATCGGAGTGGGAGCGGATTTGACGCACGGGCTTCACCACCCGGATATGGCTTTCAACACCGATGCGCTCGATATCGGTGCGCGTGTTTTGGCCGAAACACTGAAGAATACCTGATTATTTCCCGGGAAATAGTGGATGAAGTTAATGCGGATGACACGTCCGCCGAAGGTTTCATTGTGATAAAGTTAATAAAGTGAACATGCAGATCCTCTTATCGAAGGGGGTCTGCTTTTCCTTTTACCGACGGAAAACACAGGTTTTTCCAAGTGCCGGAAAGGGTAAAAGAGAATGAGTTTCAACTTAGAAGGAGGAAAATTGAATGGACGTAGTGCTGGATGCTTTGGCTTGGATAGTCGAAGAAGGCAATAATTTATTGTGGACATACATATTAATCGCTTTGCTGTTAGGATTGGGCGTCTATTTCACAATCCGCACAAAATTTGTACAGGTGCGTATGTTTGGTGAAATGTTCCGCGTCATCTCGGAAAAGAAAGACGGGGAAAAAGGGGTCTCCGCTTTCCAGGCATTCACGATTTCGACCGCATCCCGCGTCGGGACAGGCAATATCACCGGTGTAGCGCTGGCTGTTGCCATCGGTGGACCGGGAGCTGTCTTCTGGATGTGGATCGTCGCGCTCATCGGGATGGCGACAGCGTTCATCGAAAGTACATTGGCACAGGTTTATAAGGTGCGTGACGGCGGGCAATTCCGCGGCGGTCCTGCTTATTATATGGAAAAAGCGCTCGGCAACCGGAAACTGGGGATTATCTTTGCGGTTCTGCTGACGCTCGCGTTCGGATTCATCTTCAATGCTGTCCAGTCAAATACGATTTCCCAGTCATTCGGTGATGTCTTCAATTTACCGGATTGGTCAGTGGGACTGGGGCTTGTGCTGCTTTCGGCCGTCGTCATTTTCGGCGGGGTCAAGCGGATCGCAAGTGTGACACAGATAGTCGTACCAGTCATGGCGACGCTTTACATACTGGTCGCATTGTTCATTGTCATCACGAACTTCAGTGAAATTCCGGCAGTCTTCACACTGATCGTCCAAAGTGCATTCGGTCTTGAAGAAGTTGTCGGCGGCGGTATCGGTGCGGCCATCATGCAGGGTGTGCGCCGCGGTCTGTTCTCGAACGAAGCCGGTATGGGTTCCGTTCCGAACGCGGCAGCATCCGCGAACGTGTCGCACCCGGCCAAGCAGGGGCTGGTGCAAAGCCTTGGGGTCTTCTTCGATACGATCATCATCTGTTCGGCGACGGCATTCATCATCATCCTTGCCGACCTCTATAATACGGGGGAACAGGAAGGAATTCTGCTGACGCAGGCTTCGCTCAACGTTCACGTCGGTGCCTGGGCTCCTTACTTCCTGGCAGTCGCGATCCTGTTCTTCGCATTCAGCTCGATCATCGGAAACTATTATTACGGTGAAACGAATATCGAATTCATCAACGCACACAGCGGCTGGCTGACGGCGTACCGCTTCGGCGTCCTTGCGATGGTCATGTTCGGTGCCATGGCGAAAGTCAGTCTGGTGTGGGATATGGCCGACCTGTTCATGGGCATGATGGCCGTGCTCAATCTCGTCGTCATTGCGCTTCTGGGCGGCACCGCCTTCAAGGTGCTCGACGACTACACGAAACAGCGGAAAGCCGGGAAGAATCCGGAGTTCTATTCCCGCGACATTCCAGGTTTGAAGAATACGGAATGCTGGGGAGAAGACCGGGATTAATTGAATAATGAAAGGACCCTTTTGCCGTTTGGCGGAAGGGTTCAGTTTTTTGGAATAATGAAACCATTGCCAAAGACCCGCCTTTCATAATCAGGCTGGCACCTGAAAAATTTTGTGTTATAATAAATCAATGTATTAAGAGGCAGTATGCGCGCCAAACAACGGCAGCTGCAATCGAAAGGAAGTTAAGGAATGATTAAAAATTTGTGTGTTGTCGGGCTTGGCTATATCGGATTGCCGACAGCAGTTATGTTCGCGAATCATAAACTCCATGTACACGGAGTAGATATAAATGAAAAAGCGGTAAAAATGATCCAGAATAAACAGCTGCATATAGAAGAGAACGGCTTGCAGGACCGCATGGAAAAAGCGATCGATGAAGGCTATCTGACAGTCGGCATCAAACCGAAAAAAGCCGATGTGTTCATCGTGGCTGTGCCATCGCCGATCAACAGCGATAAAACGGCAAATCTTGAATATGTACGGAAAGCGACAGAATCCATTGTGCCTTATCTTCAAAAAGGCAACCTGGTGATCCTTGAATCGACCGTTCCCCCTAAAACAGTGGAAGATGTCATGCTGCCGGAACTGATCAAATCAGGTCTTGAAATCGGCACCGACATTCTTGTTTCCCATTCACCGGAACGGGTAATCCCGGGCCGCATCTTTGAAGAATTGATCAACAACGACCGCATCGTAGGCGGCATCAATGAAGAATCTTCATTGAAAACAAAAGAATTATACGAAGTCTTCGTTAAAGGCCAGATCCATCTGACAGATGCAACGACTGCTGAACTGGTTAAAGTTATGGAAAATACGTACCGCGATGTGAACATCGCTTTCGCGAACGAATTGGCCAAAATGGCGGACAAACTGGATGTAAACATATGGGAAGCGATCAAATTCGCTAATTATCACCCGCGCGTCAATGTCCATTTCCCGGGACCGGGCGTCGGTGGGCATTGTATCGCCGTAGATCCGTGGTTCCTTGTTGAATTGCAGCCGGACATCTCGAAACTGATCCGCCTTTCACGCAATACGAATGACGGCATGCCTGCATACGTGGCATCTCAGGTGCAGCGCATCCTGGCTCAACAAAATGCGGCCGGCAAGAACATTGCTGTTTTCGGATTGGCGTTTAAAGGGAATGTGGATGATATGAGAGAAAGCCCATCCAGCGACGTCATCGAAGAACTTCAGAAACTGGATCTGGAAGTGACTGCTTTCGATCCGCATATCAAAGAAAATCTTCATCCGTCGCAAACGCAGGATATGAAACTGGCGCTTCGTGACGCAGATCTGCTTTTGGTACTGACAAACCACGACGAGTTTTCAGCCATGAACCCGGCAGAAATTTCGGAACTTATGCGCGGCAAGACCGTCTATGATACAAAGAACTGCCTCGACCGTTCACAGTGGATGGATGCAGGATTCGCTTCGTATCTTCTTGGCAACAGCAAATAAAGAAAAGCGACAGCGCCCGTTCAGCTCCGA
>NZ_JRGN01000303.1 GCF_000775575.1 Planococcus sp. CAU13 | reverse complement strand
GCATAAGAAAGCGTCCGCCTGAAGCGGAATGATTATAAAATACTTAATTTTATTTATTATCCAAATCCCTCAACTGCAGCCTCGGCAGTTCCTGCTGCAGGCGCTTGCGGAATTGCTCGTATTGCTGCGGAAGTTTCAGTTCTTCGCCCAGCGACTCCAGCGGTTCATCGATTGCGAATCCTGGCGGGTCAGTGGCGATTTCGAACAGGATGTCTCCATATTCGCGGAAATAGATCGAATTGAAATAGTTCCGGTCCTGTACAGGTGTCACGCCCAGCCTCCATCCCTCGATTTTTTCCTTCCAATCCAGTTGGTCGGCATCATCAGCAGCGCGCCATGCAATATGATGAACAGTTCCTACGCCCATTTGTCCGGTGCCCTGCCGTTCCGTCATCACGTCCACGATATTGCCGATATCAGCCGTCGACTGGAAACGCATGACGGCTCCTTCTTCCCCGACCTTCTCCAGCCCCATAACAGATTCGAGCAATTCCCCTGTTTTTTCGGCATTGGCTGAAAAGAGCAAGGCTCCTGCAAAGCCTTTGATTGCATTTTCTGCAGTAATATCGCCAATTTCCCACGAGCTGTTCCTGCCTGATGGCCTTTCCACCAGCTCCAGAAGCAAGCCATGCGGATCCTCAAAACCGATGTATTGCTCGTTGAACCTTTCGTTTTCAGTGAAAGGAACGCCGAATTTATTTAGCCGATGCTTCCAAAACTCAAGGCTATTGTCAGGAACCGCAAATGCAGTTACGCCAACCTGGCCGTCTCCGATTTTTCCGCGATAAGCATTGCCCCACGGAAAAAATGTCATAATCGTGCCAGGTTCGCCTTCTTCATTGCCAAAATAAAGGTGATAAGTGCCGGGATCATCGAAATTGACTGTTTTTTTCGCCAGGCGCAAGCCCAATACACCCGCATAGAAATCCACGTTTTCCTGCGCATCGCCGACGATGGCCGTTATATGATGAATTCCGGATATTCTTTTTCCCATTATAAACCGCTCCTTTGTTTTACGTTTCCTTATATCTCCCATCATAGCAGGTCGATATCTCGAATCCAAAGCATCTTCTTTCCAATAAAATCATTTTATCGCTCCGGCCTATTCTCTTCCTGTTTCTTTTTTTTGGCTCTTTCATGCTCTTCAGCCTGTTTCAATTCTTTCTTATCTTCTTGTTTGTCTTTCTCAATTTCCGCTTTTTGTTCTTTCTCTTCTTTTTTAGTGTCAGCCGTTTCTTCAATAACTTCTTTCTGCTGTTCTTTTATTTCTTCGATTTTTTCCATTTCTTCCTGGTATTGTTCCTCCACTTCAGTTGTTCCGGGAATGAACGGTTCGTCATTATAATCGGTTCTTCTTCCATAGCGCAGCATTTCGTATATAATCAGCCCGTTGTTCGGCATGCCGTTTGCCGTTTTCATGGGCACGATATCAAAAAGAACGTAATAGAAGGCATAAAAGATAAAGCGATCCCAGAATGTCGTGTATTCTTCAATCAAACCACTTGCCAGCATGGCATTTATGGTCAGGGCGACAACCAGATTCACAAGGATGGGGCCGGCATACAGCATCACATACGCAAATTTCCCTTGCCTTTTCAGGGAATCGTAAGAGAACCAGCTGTACAGGTGGTAATATTTCCGGATATCAAACATCCCGATTTTTTTGACTCTGGGACCGGATCCTATCGTTAAACGGGGGTTCTCCACCCCAAGCAGGAAACTGACAATGACGTACCCGCTCTCCCGCAGGAAAATGACAATCGGAAGAATAATGAAGGCTGATACGATTAATGAGATTAAGTCCGCCAAACCGAACATAGAGAGCCCTCCCGATTTAAAACCTATAGTTAAATCATACCCATTTCTTCTGCTTTTAGAGTGCAAAATCTGATGAAATACGAATATTACATGATTTGGGCAGATAGTCTCTTTCTTTATTACAAGTGTTGCAGATAGGATGAAACTACTAGCTTCGAATTGACAGATAACAACGTGAGGATGTGCTGTATGATAAAATCCGATAAATTTCTGCTGAAACCAATATGGCTTTGCTCCGTCCTCGCCGTGTTATTGCTGCTTGCTGTTTTCGCAGCGGCAGACCTTCTGACGTCCAAAGATGCTGTCGCTTCCATCGAACCTGCAAGTTCTGCCGTGTTTGCACCGCCGCCCCATATCGAACAGGTGAGAGAAGGCGTGAAAGTCATTGCAGACGTAGTATATGAAGAAGAATCCGGCGCACTGCTCGACCTTTACATTCCTGAAAACCTGGAGGATTCTGCCCCCGTTATTCTATGGATTCACGGAGGCGGTTTTGTCGGAGGCTCCAAAGACAGCCGCCGTGATTATGCCATGACGCTGGCTTATGAAGGATATGTCGTCGCCAATATGGATTATGGCCTTGCTCCGGAACAGCTCTATCCCGGTCCCGTTTTTCAGGCCAATGCTGCACTGGATTATCTGCAGCAGCATGCAGCTGATTTCGGAGGCGATATGGACCGCGTCTTTATCGGCGGTGATTCTGCCGGAGCCCATATAGCGAGCCAACTCGCCGCTGTTTTGTCCAATGAAGGACTTGCCGCTGAAATGAAGATCTTTCCGGCGGTTGAAGCGGAAAGCCTGCGCGGCGCTTTATTGTTCTGCGGATTATATAATATGGAAACAGTCGCATCAACCGGATTTCCCAATATCGAATACTTTTTGAACACCTATACCGGCACAGCTGACTTTGAAGAATTCGCGCGCATTCAGGAATTGTCGATTGTTCAGCAGGTCACACCGGATTTTCCGGACAGCTTCATTGCTGCCGGCGACGGTGACCCACTGGCGCCACAGTCTGTTGAGCTTGCCGGTATCCTCAAGACCAGCGGAGTGGATATTGAGACGATGTTCTTTGACGGCACCGGCAAAAATCTTCAGCATGAATTCCAATATGCACTCGACACATTGGATGGACAGGACACCTTGTCCAGAACCTTGGATTTTCTGTCAGTCAAAAGCAGATAAAAAGACTCCAGACACGCGGGTTTCCGCTTATCTGGAGTCTTTTCAGTTATGCCCGAGAGCATTTTCAGCTGCTGAAAGCTTTTTTGATTCGATTGCAACAGCTTTCGATTTGCGTCTCGCCGGAATCATATTAAAGACGATGTTCAGCACAATCGCAGTTACACTTCCTGCAACAATCCCATTGCTTGTAAGGATCTGGAAACTCGGCGGCACCATTGCAAAAATTTCTGGTACGACCGTTACACCAAGGCCAATTCCCACTGAACAGGCAACAATCATGGAGTTTTCAGTTGACTCCCCCATAGATTTGCCAAGCATTTTTATGCCTTGTGAAATAACCATTCCGAACATCGCAAGCATGGCTCCACCGAGAACCGCTACCGGGATGATCGTTGTCATAGCCGCAATTTTCGGCACGAAACCGAGTGTAATGAGCATCATCGCAGCGATAAAAATGATTCTGCGTGATTTGACGCCGGACATTTGGATCAAGCCGACGTTCTGTGAAAACGCGGTGTAAGGAAATGCATTGAAAATACCGCCAAGGAAAATGGCCAGGCCTTCCGCGCGGTAGCCTTTCGCCAAATCTTTCTGCTCCAATTTCTTTTTCGTAATATCGCTTAGCGCAAAATAGACGCCCGTCGATTCAACGAGTGATACCATTGCCACCAGACACATCGTCAGTATGGCTGACAATTCAAAGGTCGGCAACCCGAAATAGAAAGGCTGGACCATATGGAAGTAAGACGCTTCCGCGATTGGGGAAAAGTTGACCAGACCCATGAAGCCGGCCACGACTGTACCGCCGACAAGTCCGAGCAATATCGAAATCGCTCTGACAAATCCTGTTGTAAACTTATAGAGCAAAATGATGAAAAGCAATGTGCCGAACGCCAATGAAATATTGGTCACGGAACCGAAGTCAGCAGCTCCCTGGCCGCCGCCCATATTATTGATTGCTACCGGGATTAACGTAATTCCGATGATTGTCACAACTGAACCGGTGACAATCGGTGGGAAAAAGCGAACGAGACTGCCAAAGATCGTGCTGATCAGCAAAACGAAGATACCGGAAGCAATAATTGCTCCGTAAATTGCGGATATGCCGAATTCACCGCCGATAGCGATCATCGGACCGACTGCCGTAAAAGTACATCCAAGCACAACCGGCAAGCCGATGCCGAAAAAGCGGTTGCTGACAATCTGCAGAAGCGTTGCAACGCCGCACAGTAAAATATCGATTGCCACCAAATAAGTCAATTGTTCAGAAGTAAGCCCGAGTGCCCCGCCAACAATCAAAGGAACGAGGATAGCTCCTGCGTACATCGCCAATACATGCTGCAGCCCCAAAGCTGAATCGCCTAAAAACTTTTTCATCGGATGTGTGCCTCCTCAAAGAATTCTGCTGTACCGTTTTCCATCGTTCTGATATTCGCAAGCGTCTCCACGCGGATGCCTCGTTCGCGGATTGCTTTGCCGCCTGGCTGGAAGCCTTTTTCAATGACGATGCCAACACCGGCAAGCGACGCCCCAGCCTGTTCGATGATATCCAGCAACCCCAATACCGCCTGTCCATTCGCCAGAAAATCATCCAAAATCAGCACCACATCATCTTTATCAAGAAAATCCTTTGAAACGGAAATGTCACTGGTGACATTTTTCGTAAACGAATGAACACTTGCCGTGTATAAATTATCGGTCAATGTGAGCGACTGGCTTTTGCGCGCAAAAACCGGTTTGACGCCCATTTTTAGCCCGGTCATCATTGCCGGTGCAATCCCTGACGATTCAATCGTCAGTATTTTAGTGACGCCTGCTCCCGCAAAACGGGAGGCAAACTCTTCCCCGATTGCTTCCATCAGCACCGGATCGATCTGATGGTTAAGGAACGTATCCACTTTCAGCACCGACTCCGATAACACTCTTCCTTCTGTTAAAATTTTCTCCTGTAATTGCTTCATGTCGCTTGGTCCCCTTTCGTCACGGCCAAGGGCATAAAAAATAGCCCTCAGAACCGTGCATCCATTCATAACCATGAGCGGAGCAATGTCCTTCGAGCTTGACTTCGAAAGGAAACGCAAAGAAGCATACGCCCAAAAGCGCATATTCCTGCCGTTTCGTTGCTTCTCATAGTCGGTCTATTTACGGTAAACCGGTAGAAACTCGCGAGCCATATCCCCGCTATTATATGAGTGAATATTATTTTAGAATGGTCCAATTATAGCATGATTGAAAAAGGTATCAAGAGATATTAAAAAGTAAAAATATTCAGTTTCTAAAATGTCATAACTAATTGAAATTAAGAAGCAGCCTATATGTACCGCTTCGGCGCTTTGGACCAGGTTCCCA
>NZ_JRGN01000311.1 GCF_000775575.1 Planococcus sp. CAU13 | reverse complement strand
GTCAGAGCTTAACAGGCGCTTCCGCTTTTCTTAAATAGGTCTCCGGTTTGGTTGTTTCCACAGGTTTTATTGGCGATAATGGAGAGTAAAGCGAGCATGTGCGGGAAAGGGTCATTAGATGAAACTGGCATTGAACGATTTTCGGATAAAAAAATTATGCGGCATGGCCGCCTACAGAAAAGGCAAGGCTTATTTCGACGCGGGCAAAGTCAGACTGCAGCCGGTCGGTGAGCATGCGTCCGTCATCCGGGCCGAAGTGCACGGAGCGGGTCTGTTCGAAGTGGCGGTCATGGAAGAAATGGATGGCGGCATCCAGGCTTCCTGCAGCTGTCCGCCTGTCGGCTTTGTCAGCACCTACTGCCAGCATATTGCAGCAACCCTTTTGGCAATAAATGATCTGCAGCAGCAGGAACTGCAAAAAGCGCAAAAGCTGATGGCTTTATTTGGCGACAATAAAATGCGGCCGAGCCGGAAACAGCTCCATTTTGATGATCGGCCAGTGCTTGAAATGAGCTTTTTGCTGCATTCCGTCGAAGCGGAAGATGGCCAGCGCGTTTTCGCTGTGCGTTTGAGTGCCGGAATGGACGGAAAGGTGCCGATACGGGATGCCGGTGCTTTTTTACAGGCAGTGGAGCATGGCGTGGACTACCGGATTTCTTCAGAACTACAGTATTCACGCGACGCATTCAGTTTTACCCCTGAGACGGATGCAGTGCTTCATGAATTGATGAAAATAAACGGCAGAGAGACGGGACGCAGCCGCGTCATCGTTGCTGCTTCCGCCTGGGATCGGCTCCTGCAGCTGCTGGCGGAAATTCCGTCAGTCAATATCGCACATAAAGGCAGGGTACATAGAGGATTGCGTTTTGAAGAGGAATTGCCGCTGGTATTCCGTTTTGATGAAACGGTTTTTGCCGGTTATGTTTTAAAAGCGGAAGGGCTCGATCACATCACGGTCATGAAACCATACGGCATCGTGCTGAGTGGCGGTGCATTAGTGAAGCTGCCGCCCGATGATTGCCGCCGGCTGGAAGAATTGAAAGTGTTGATGGAAGGATCAGCAGAATTCGAAATACCGGCAGCGCAGGTCGCTTATTTCCTGGAAAGCGTCATTCCCGGGCTCGAACGCATCGGAGAAGTCCATCTGGCGGCCGCAGTGACCGGGCGGCTGGAAGAATCGCCGCTGGAGGCGAAACTGTTTCTGGACCGGATCCGCAACCGGCTGCTCGCGGGCGTGGAATTTCATTATGGCCAATTGATCATCAATCCCAGCGAAGAACGGGAAGATGAAATCCGCCATTACCCGGGCGTCCGCCGTCAGCGCGCCAAAGAAGAGAAGATCATGGAAATCATGAACAACAGTCTGTTCACGCAGACGGACGGCGGCTTCTATATGCAGGACGAAGAAGCCGAATACGATTTTCTGATGCACGCGATTCCGGAGCTGGAACAATTGCTGCAGGTCTACGCGACGACCGCTGTAAAAATGCGTGTGCAGAAAAATTACACCGGCCCGAAAGTGAAAGTGGAATTGAAGGAGCGCACAGACTGGCTGGCGTTCAAGCTGGAGCCGGGTGAAATTCCGGAAGCGGAAATCCGGCTGTTATTGGCGGCGCTGAAGGAAAAGCGCAAGTATTACCGCATCCCTAACGGTACGTTATTGTCTTTGGAGACGGAGGAATTTATTGCGCTGAACGAGCTGATGCTGGAACTTGGCAATGAAGAAGCGTGGTTCGGTGACGAAATCCGTCTGCCGCTCATCCAGGGGCTGCAGCTGGTGGCGTCGCTCGAAGACGGCGATCTGCTCGATCCCGGTGCGGGTTTTGCGAAGCTCCTGCAGAACCTCAGCAACCCTGAAGAAGTCGGTTTTGAGATTCCGGCAGAGCTCGAAGGCGTGCTGCGCGATTACCAGAAAGCCGGATATAACTGGCTGAAAGCGCTGGCGAAATACCGTTTCGGCGGTATTCTGGCGGATGACATGGGTCTTGGCAAAACTTTGCAGAGCATCGCGTTCATCCAGTCGGAGCTTCCTGAGATCCGCCGGCGAAAAACTCCGGCGCTGATCGTGGCGCCCTCGTCGCTGACCTATAACTGGCTCAGTGAATTCGAGAAGTTCACACCGGACATTCACGCAATGATTATCGACGGCAATAAAGCGAAGCGAACGAAGCGGCTTGCCGACAGTGTGGAAGCCGATGTCATCATCACTTCCTATCCGTCGCTGCGCATGGACGGCGCGTTGTATAAAGGGAAGACGTTCCATACGCTGTTTCTGGACGAAGCGCAGGCATTCAAGAATCCGGTGACGCAGACAGCGAAAGCAGTAAAAGGCATCGAAGCGGATCACCGTTTCGCGCTGACCGGTACGCCGATCGAAAATTCACTCGATGAACTGTGGTCGATTTTCCATGTCGTGTTTCCGGAACTGCTGCCGAACCGCATGCGCTTTGCCGAAATGCGCAGGACGAGCATTGCCAAGCGCGTCCGCCCGTTCATTCTGCGGCGCGTCAAACAGGACGTGCTGAAGGAATTGCCGGACAAAGTCGAAACGCTGCAATTTTCCGAGCTGTATCCGGCACAGAAAAAATACTACGCGGCGTATCTCGCGGAACTCAAACAGGAAGCGCTGAAGCATCTTAATAAAGACAGCCTGCAGAAAAACCGCATCAAGATTTTGGCCGGTTTGACCCGTCTGCGCCAATTATGCTGCCATCCTTCCTTATTTGTCGATGACTATCAGGGCGGATCGGCGAAATTCGATCAATTGATGGAAATCGTCGAAAGCAGCCGGATGGCGGGGCGGCGTGTGCTGGTGTTTTCCCAGTTTACTGGGATGCTGCAATTGATCGGCAACCGGCTGACGCGCGAAGGCCGTCCATATTTCTATCTCGACGGTCAGACGCCGCCGCAGGACCGTGTCGAAATGTGCAGCCGCTTCAACGAAGGCGAAGGCGATCTGTTCCTTATTTCATTAAAAGCGGGCGGCACAGGATTGAACCTGACGGGAGCCGATACCGTCATCCTTTATGATCTGTGGTGGAATCCGGCGGTTGAACAGCAGGCTGCAAGCCGTGCGCACCGCATGGGCCAGCAGCATACGGTGCAGGTGATCCGTATGGTCGCCAAAGGCACCATTGAAGAAAAAATCACCGAACTGCAGGCGAAAAAATTGGATCTCATCGATGAAGTGATCCAATCCGGCCAGGAGCCGCTGGCGGCCATGACGGAAGATGATATCAGGGAATTGCTGATGATTTGATCTCACAGATTTTATTGCCAAAAAAGCTTTTAGGCGGATGGTTTGTTAGAATAGAGGGAAAGAGAACGGGGGTGATGATATGGATCCGAAAAGTCTTGTGGCAAGAGTGAAAGACCGTGTTCCGGAGGTAATGGACAATAGGGTATTTTCGAAATTTGCGATTTTGCTGCCGTTGATCGAGAAGGACGGCGAAATCCATATCCTCTTCGAAGTCCGTTCCCATCTCCTCAGAAATCAGCCGGGCGACATTTGTTTTCCGGGCGGAAGAATCGACAAACAGGACGAATCGGAAGAAGAGGCGGCGATCCGGGAAACGACGGAAGAACTCGGAATCAGACACGAGCAGATTTCCGATGTTTTTCCGCTCGATTACATCGTTTCGCCGTTTGGCATGATCGTCTACAGTTTCGCAGGAATCATCGATGCAGACGCCGAATTCAGTCCGAATCCGCCGGAAGTCGACAGCATTTTCACCGTGCCGCTGTCCTTTTTCCTCGAAAACGAACCGAAAGTGTACCGCATCAATTTTGATATACAGCCGGAAGAAAGCTTTCCCTATGACCTCATAGCGGGAGGGGAAAATTATAATTGGCGAACCCGCCAGGTCGACGAACTTTTCTATACGTATGAAGGTAAAGTGATCTGGGGCCTCACCGCTAAAATACTCACGCATTTTATGGAGATCATTCGCTGAATGGTCTTTTTTATGTTTTGAAATCCAGACATAAGTTTAACTTATCCATTTTTATAATAACTATTGAATTTAATTAAGTGCCAATGAGGATTATAGTAAGGATGAAAGAGGTGAATGCGATGGATTTCATTCTGATGTTTTTCATTGGTCTGTTTGCAACAACTTTGGGGACGCTAGCCGGAGGCGGCGGATTGATCAGCCTGCCGGCAATGCTGCTGCTCGGGATGCCGGTCCATTCCGCCATCGGTGCCAATAAAGTCTCGAACACGGTCAGTTCATTTTCCAGTTTCTATTACTTGATCCGCAAGAAGAAAATTTCGCTCAAAGAGTCGGTTTGGATCGTGCCGGTCAGTCTGCTGGGCGGTATTGCGGGCGGATCCATTGCCTCGTCAATTCCTGAAGATCAGATGTACATTGTCGTGAGTGGGCTGCTGATTGCGGCGTTTTTCATTTCGTTTATCGGAAAGAAAGGGTTTACCGGCGAGAGCCGATTGAAAGCCACGCCGAAAAGTGCGGGCGGCTTGTTCGGCATCGGTATATACGACGGCCTGTTTGGCCCGGGGCAGGGCACGCTGATGCTGTTCCTGTTCAGTTATCTGGATATCGCCTATGTCCGGGCAGTGGGATTCGTGCGTCTTGCCACGTTTTCCAGCTGCCTCGGAGCCGCCGTTACTTACATATTGGCGGGGCACATCATCTGGCCGTTGACGCTGGCGCTCATGCTCGGGTCGGTCACCGGCGCACAGGCAGGCGTAAGGATTGCAGAAAAATTGAATCCGCAATTTGTAAAACCGCTGCTGCGGGTGGTGACGGTATTACTGATTGCCCAAATCCTCATTACCCGGGTATTTTGAGAAAGCCTGTGCATACTGCAAAGGTTTTCTCTTTTATTCAGTGAAAAATAAAAATGTTGATTTATGAAGTTAAATATAGGGAAAATTATACGGGTTCATGGTAGGCTGAAAAACGGTCATTTTATTTTCAGCAAGAAATGAATAAGAAACGATCAATACAGTCTCGAAAGAAGGTTACAAACAAATGAAAAATCTGGCCGGAATGAAACGATCACGTTTCGTTATACTTCTAGGTGCTCTTACAGCCCTGATTCCTTTCACCATTGATATGTATCTTCCAGCGTTTCCTACTCTGGCGGAGGTCTACCACACAAATGCTTCAGCCGTGCAGCTCAGTTTAACTGCCTGTTTGCTCGGACTCGCCTTTGGCCAGCTGGTGACGGGGCCCCTCAGCGATTCGCTTGGACGCAAAAAGCCGCTGATCATTTTTCTGGTCGCTTATGCCATTGCTTCGATCGCCTGCATCTTTGCACCGAACATTTACATATTCATTGCATTGCGCTTTGTGCAGGGCTTTGCGGCTTCGGCCGGACTCGTTATTTCCCGGGCAATAGTCCGGGATGTCAGCAGCGGGGCAGAACTGACACGGCTGTTTGCCTTGCTGATGGTAGTCAATAACCTGGTGCCGCTGCTCGCGCCTTCAGTTGGAAGCACGGTGCTGCTGTTTGCCGACTGGAAAGGGATCTTCCTGTTTCTCACCTTAGTGGGCCTTGTTCTCCTCATGATCAGTGCATTGCGTCTGGAAGAGACACTGCCTCCTGAAAGAAGAGTGCCGGGCAATCTGGCAGAAACCTTCAGCAATTTCAGCACCATCATCAAAAATCGGAAATTCACCGGTTACGCGCTGGCGCAGGGGTTGTTGATCGGCGGCGTCTTTGCCTATGTGGCAGGCACCCCGTTCATCTATCAGAATATTTACGGCGTTTCGCCCCAGGTCTTCAGCATCCTTTTCGGCATGAACGGCATTGGTCTGATTTTCGGCAGTTATGCCGTCGGTCGCTACAGCTATGTCTGGTCGGAGAAAAAATTCCTTGAAGTGGCGCTTTATGCAGCAACAGCAGCAGGCGCCGTGCTGCTTGCCGTGGTCCTTATCGATGGCCCGCTGTGGGCCGTCGTGATTCCCATCTTCTTCTTTGTCACCGCGATTGGCGTGGTCGGCACCGCTGCCTTCACTTTGGCGATGGAAGAACAAAGCCGGGTCGCGGGCAGCGCATCTGCGTTGCTTGGACTCCTGCCATTTATCCTCGGCGCAGTGGCAGCACCGCTGGTCGGTGTTGCCGGAGAAGAAACTGCTGTGCCATTGGGTCTGATCATTTTCACTATGTGCCTTCTTGCATTATTGGCATACTTGTTTCTTGTGAAGCGATTGGATACTAAAGAGGCTGTGAATTAACTTAAATTCATCTGTTATAACTATTGCTGGAACAAATAAGGCAGTCGAATTTTATTCGGCAGCCTTATTTTTATTGTTGAGTAATCGATTAAGTTAGACTTTCATTAATTCAAAATCAACTCCCAAAATCAACCAGATAGATGTTAAAATAAGTGCATTACAGAACTAATGAGGTGTTTATATGCATTTGTCACAGGATACCATTCTATCCATCCAGGATTTGACGATGAGCTATGGCGGTAAAAACGTATTGAACGGCATCAACCTGGAAGTATCAAAAGGACAGATCATCGGCTATATCGGTCCGAACGGTGCCGGAAAAAGTACAACGGTAAAGATTATGCTTGGCCTCATCGATGATTTTGAAGGAAAAGTCGTTATCTTCGGACAGGATATTTCGAAGGGGGATGCTTCCTATAAACGCCGTATCGGCTATGTGCCGGAAAACGCGGAAGCATACGATAACCTGAGTGCCATGGAATACCTCATTTTCACAGGAGAACTCTACGGGCTCAGCCAGAAATTTGCCCAGGAAAAGGCAGAACGGCTGCTGCAGCAATTCGATCTGATCGACGTCCGGCATTCCCGTCTTTCGTCTTTTTCAAAAGGAATGAAACAAAAAGTGCTGATCATTTCGAGCCTGCTCCATGATCCGGATCTTTTGTTCTGGGACGAGCCGCTGAGCGGGCTGGATGCCAACAGCATGATGGTCATCCAGGAAATCCTGTCGCAGCTTGCGGCGGAAGGCAAGACCATTTTTTATTCGTCCCATATCATGGACCTCGTGGAGAAAATCAGCAACCGCATCGTCCTGCTGGTGGACGGCAAAGTTGTCGCGGATGGCAGCTTCGAGGAACTGCAGGAACTGAGCGCCGAAGGTTCATTGTCCGGCATCTTTAACCAGTTGACCGGCTTTACCGAACACCGCAAAAAAGCTGCGCAATTCGTGTCGGTGGTGCGGGGAGACATGGACGATGCGTGAGTTTCAATCACTCAAATTCATTGCTTTGTTCAAAGGGCTTTTTAAAAAGTTTGGCGTCGATTACGAAATCATGATGCTGATTCTGCGCATCAAACTGACGATGGACGAACGGCGTGTGCCGACTGTATTCAATGAAATGGGTAAGAAAAAAGAAGGCAATCAATTCCTGAAATCGCTGTGGATATACGGATTGTACAGCCTGCTCCTGCTGCCGTTCCTGTTCCTGGGCGACAATTATATTTTTGGGATGAGCGTTCAATTCGGCATTATTTTGTTCATCCTGATGACGTCGATGATTTCGGATTTTTCATCCGTGCTGCTGGATGTCCGCGATAAAAACGTGCTGCAGACGAAGCCGGTTGATAAAAAGACGATAACGGCGGCGAAGACGATTCACATCCTCATTTATATGAGCTTTATTGCGGGTGCTTTTGTGGCGCTCCCGTTTATAGTGGGGATATTCCGCCACGGCATCGTATTTTCATTGATCTTCCTGGTGGAAATTGTATTGACGATGCTGCTGGTGGTGGTATTCACTTCGCTTCTGTACCTTTTTGTACTCCGCTATTTTGACGGGGAGCGTCTGAAGGACATTATCAACTACGTACAGATTGTGCTGTCACTGGGTCTCGTAATCGGTTACCAGGTGTTGATACAAGCCTTCGATATTGCGAATTTCAACATAGAATATGTATTCAGCCCGTGGCATTTCCTGATCCCGCCAATTTGGTACGGGGCGCCGTTTGAAATGATTCTGAACGGCAATACAGCATGGTATATGATTGCCTTTACCGGGCTTGCGGTTCTGATGCCGATTCTGGCAATCCTTATCTACAGCCGGCTGATGCCTTCATTTGAGCGCAACCTGGAAAAATTGCTGAGCGACACGAAAGCCCGAAAGCCAAGCCGCAGTCTGCTGGATGGCTTATGGGCGAAACTATTATGCCGGACGAAAGAAGAACGCGTCTTCTTCCGCTTTTCAGCGCTGATGCTGAAAAAGGAGAGGGAATTCAAGCTGAAAGTGTTTCCGAACGTGGGACTGGCGCTGGTTTTTCCGATCCTGTTCATTTTCAATGAATTGCGTATACGCAGTCTGGCGGATATTTCAGAAGGCAATATGTATCTGTTCATTTATTTCTGCAATATTTTGATTCCCGGTACGATTTTCATGCTTCAATTCGCGGGCAGTTATAAAGGCGGCTGGATTTTCAAAGCTGCGCCGATTGCCCGGGAAACCGCGGCCTACAGTGCGGCGCTCAAAGTTTTTCTCAGCAAGCTCTATCTGCCGATCTTTCTTGTCCTCAGCATCGTGTACGTCGGCATCTTTTCCGCCCGCATCCTGCCGGACCTTGCCGCCGTGCTGGCCGGTGCCATCCTGCAATCGCTCATCACCTACCGGGTGATGAAAGATGTGGAATTCCCGTTTACACGCTCATTTGAATTTTCCCAGGACCAGGGCACTGCCCGAAACCTGTCGCTGACCTTGATCATCGGCGCGTTCGTCCTCGTCCATTTCCTCGCCCGATCATTCGACTACGGCATCTATGTTTATCTGGTGCTGTTGGTTGTGGCGATTTTCGTAGTTTGGCGGAAGACATTTCCGGAGAATGCGGAAGTTGAAGACGGTAAACCGGCTTCGAAGACGGAAGCGGGGATGTGAGCAGGACAGACTTCACCCTGTTCTTCCGATACAAAAAAGTCCGGGCGCTTTTGCTGTCCGGACTTTTTGCATACTATGAAACGATTCTGTCACTCGTAAGGGCGTGCGTGTTGCCTTCCGTATCTTCAAAGAATGCCATCCAGGTTTCAGCTGCGCCATTTTTCACCACACAATGGGGAGGTCCGACAAACTGGACGCCGCGCTCCACAAATTCTGCATAAGCCTGATCGATATCTGCCACTTCAAAATAAAGGACCGAACTGGCATGAGCAAACTGCTCCTTTTCAGGCAGGCTCAGCATCAGTCGCAGACCGCCGCAGTCGTAGAATGCCATGGTATCGGTCTGAAACAATAAGGGCAGATTCAGTTTTATTTCATAAAATTCGATGGCACGCCCCAGCTCTTTTGCGGGCACGCCAATCTGGTTAATTTTTTGGATGGATGCACTTGTCATTCGTCAGCCTCTTCTCTAAAATTTCTCGATTTCCGCCATAATCTCTTTCAAAATCTCGATCGAAGCAATCGGCTTTCCGGGCAATTCCAGGCTGTGATCCGTGCCCGGCACCAGCCGCAAATCCAATTGCGGATTCGCTTCCAATTGATTGTAAAGCCCCGCATCGTAAATCGGATCTTTATCACCAATAAATCCAAGAGCCTGGTGTGGAAATGTATGCATCGCTTCAAAAACATCCGGCCGCTTAATGAGCGGCGTCAGCCAGACGGCTTTCGCTCCCTGGTACATCGGGCGCTTCAGTTCGGAAGCCATTGCAATGGTGCCAAGTGATTTGCCGATCAAGCAAAACTTTTCATAGGAAGCATCCACAGTCACCGCGTCAATGACGGCGCCCACATCAAAACGGATGGCGTCGCTCAATTCTTCCATAGTGAAGTCATCATAAAACGAATCGTTATAACGATAATTTACATTCAGCACGTCATAACCCTTCTGCAAATAAATATCTGTTGCGAAATGGAGCAGCGGCGCCTGTGCTGTATAACCGGCACCCGGCAGCACAACGGCGAGCCGCGAACTCGTCTCTTCCTGCCGGATCAGCAAATAATCGACAGTATGTCTTTTGTATCCTTCTATAGAAGCTCTTTGCAACTTCATCAGAATCCCTCCTGTTATTTCCAGTATAGCGAAAATTCGGAAAAAGGGAACGGGGTATTAAGATAAAGGAAGTATTGCCGGTCACTCTTCACATCAACTGCGAAATGAAAACCGTCGCGATGCCGAAATAAATCAGCAGGGACAAAATATCATTGATTGTCGTGATCAGCGGACCGGATGCGATGGCCGGGTCAATGTTTAACTTGAATAAAATCAGTGGAATGATGGTGCCTGCCAGTGTCCCGATAATGAGCGTCAGCAAAAGCGAGCTGCCGACAACAAAACCGAGGACGAGGCTGCCCTGCCATAAGTAGGCGATGCCGGTAATCAGCACGGCACAGATGACGCCGATGATGATCCCAACCCACATTTCACGGAGGATCAGTTTCAAACTTTGCCGGAAGTCGAGCTTCTGGGACACGAGCCCCCGCACTACAACCGCCAATGACTGTGTGCCGGTATTCCCGGTCATGCCCGCGATCATCGGCATGAAGAATGTCAGGGCGACGACCGTTTCCAGCGTCGCTTCAAAGCTGCTGATGATGCCGCCGGAAAAGAGGCCGATAAACAATAACAGGATGAGCCACGGCAGGCGCCGGTATGCGGCAATAAGCGGCTTCGTTTTGAAATCAATCGATTTACCGGAAGCGGATAATTTTTCGATGTCTTCGTTCGCCTCCTGCATAACGACGTCAATCACGTCATCAACCGTTACGACGCCGACGAGGCGGTTATCGCCTTCGACAATCGGCAGGGATACAAAGTCGTAGCGGCTGATGAGGTTGGCGACTTCTTCCTGGTCGGTCAGCACATCCGCCTTGACGACCCGGGTGTACATGACGTTGCGGATTTCTTCGTCCAGCTCACCCAGCAGCAGGTCTTTATAAGACACAACCCCTTCCAGGCGTTTTTCCTCATCGACGACATACAGGTAGTTGAGGTATTCAGCCAGGTCAATGAACGCCTTGATCTTGTCGATCGCTTCACGGATCGTGTAATGGCCGGGAATCCAGACGTAACGGTTGTTCATGATGCGGCCGGCCGTTTCCGGCGGGTAATTCATCAGATTCTGGACAATCGTCGACTCATCGACATTCATATTTGCCAGCAATTCATCGGCCCGGTGCGGCTCGATGTCTGCAAGCAAAGAAGCAAGATCATCGTTGTCCATCCGGTCCAGCACTTTTCTGGATTTTTCGACACCGAGTTTCTGGAGGATTTCGAGCTGTTCGTCGCTGTCCAGCTCATCCATCACTTCGGTCAATTGTTCGGTGGTTAAGTAGAGAAGAAATTTCGTGCGGTGTTTGGCCGGTATGCGGAGGTAATGCTGCGCCATGTCATACGGCTGCAATTCATCCAGGATTTCCTGGAACTCATGGATACGCCCTTCTTTCATGGCCTGGATAATGGCCAGCGTAATTTCGTTTTCTGTCATCATTAATGTCATGGGAATCTCTCCTTGAAGTCAATCGGACGTCAGCCGTTGCGGGAAGCAGAAACGGCGTCTTCACTATCCTACAGTATTCCCTTAAACGGCGGTTTTGAAAAGTGCGTTCCTGAAAATAAAAGACGTGCGGAGACGTTGTTTGCATTATAAAGGAGGTTGTTTGCAATATAGGAGGGTTTATTTACGATATAAACGAAGTTGTTTGCGGTATAGAGAGCTTTGTTTGCAATATGAAAGGGTTTGTTTGCAATACGCAGAAAATCCTGAAGCAGAAGCATCCGGTGCCTCTTCTCCAGGATTTTATTTTATGTCGGTATATATATTATCAGCTTTGCACGCTTTCTTCCTGGTAAACCGGCACCCATCCTTCAGTCGTAACGAAGATGCGTACTGCGACTACTTTGCGGTCATCGGAGAGAGTGAAGTAATGCGTGATGTTTTCCGGCACCGAAATCAAGTCGCCAGGCGTCAGGTGGACTTCGAAAAAGCGCTCGTCCTTGCCCTGGATGATGAAAACGCCGTGGCCGCTGACGATATAGCGGACTTCGTCGTCTGTATGGATATGCTTGCGCTGGAAGTTCTTCAATAATTCATCCAGTTTCGGGTTCGAATCGGACAGGGAAATGATATCTGCCGCCTGATAGCCGCGGCGCTCCGAGATGTCGTCAATTTCCTCTTTGAATGCCTGCAGGATCTGTTCTTTTTCATCATCGCTCAAATCGAATTTTTCGCGAAGCGGTTCCGGCAGTTTATTGATATCCCAGTGCTCGTAAACTACTTCCTGCTGTTCCAAGAATGCAGCGACTTCGTTTTGTGCCTCGATCTTTTCGTCTGTACCTTGAATTTTGATGATTGCCATGTATAATCTTCCTCTCTGATTTGGGTTTTATTTGAGTTGGAGCAGAGCGAGCTGATACTGAAATAAAAACTCGCTCGCCTCCAGCAGCTTCTTCGCTTCAAATGCATCCTTGCCCCAGACGGTGATGCCGTGGTTGCGGATCAGCACGGCGCCTTTATCGGCCGTCACGTGTTCAGCGAAATCTTCCGCAAGCCGCGGGATATCGGCGTGGTTGGCGATGATCGGGATGGACAGCACTGCATCTTCGTCCCACAGGCCGAAAGCCTTAATGAGTTCTTGGCCTTTAAAATCGATTTTCCCGTCGCGTCCGTAAACTTCAGATAGGACGTTATTGGCGACGGTGTGGACGTGGAGACTGCAGCCGGCATTCGTTTGATTGTAGATGACGCTGTGCAGAAGCGTTTCGGCGGAAGGCTTGAGGTGCGTCGCTTCGACCGGTGCGCCGTTTGCGTCGACGAGGAGAAAATCCTCATCGGTTCGTTTGTATTTATCCTTGCCGCTTGCTGTGACCAGGAACTGGAGCGGTACATCGCTCAGTTTGATGGCGAGATTGCCGCTCGTGCCCATGAACCAGTCGCGCGCAGCGAGCACATCTTTGACGTCGGCCAGTTCGTTCCATTTTTCTTCTAAAGTGTTGAGTGTCTGTTCAGTCATGAGCGGACACCCAATTTCGCATCGATGATTTCTGTTACGTCGCCGAAATTTTCGAACGCCTCATAAGGGATGTTCAGTTCTTCGCATTTCTCGATGAGGAAATCGCGGGCGATGACCAGATCGGCATATTTTGCCGCCTGCAGATCGGTGATCGAATCTCCGATGACGATGCTCGTGCCGCCTTCAGCGAGCAGCTTACGGATGATCGACGTCTTGCAGCAGCCGCAGCCCTGGCTCGCGCATTCATCGTCGCAGCCATGCGGGAAATCGATGCGGATGGTGTTTCCTGAGAAATCCGCTGTGTTGCAATAAATGCCGGCGAACGGCCCGAACGGTTCGAGCAGCGGATAAACGAAAAAGTCGATGCCGCCACTGACGATATAGAGCGGAATGTTGTGCTGTCTCGTATAGGCCACGAAATCCGCAAAGCCTTCCCGGATTTCCGCCTGCTCGAGCACATAGGCGATCACTTCTTCCTTTTTCGACGATGGCAATAAAGAAAACATCTGCGTTACACCTTCACGTATGGAGATGGTTTGAGCGAGAATCTCGTCTTTGATCGGTTCCCAGCCCGGTGGATCGAAATGCTTCATGATGGCGATTAAATTATCGTTTGTCGTGATTGTGCCATCAAAATCACAGAAGATGATTGCTTGAGTCATGATTTACCCCCATAATTCCAATGCTATTTTTAGTTCCGGATGCTGTTCGCTGGCATTTTCCAGGGTTTGTTGCTTCAGGACGGCATCGACCGCCTGGCGGAATGCTTTACCGCCGCCGGCTGCGCCACTCGGATGCCCATGGACGCCGCCGCCTGCATTGATGATGCTGTCGGTGCCGAAGTCGTTGATGAGCAGTGGGACGAGCCCCGGATGAATGCCGGCGGAAGGTACCGGGAATGCCCGTTTCAATAGGCTTTCATTCGTTAACTGTTCCGCAAGCCCAAGCGCTGCGTTTTTCTCCATGGCAACACTGCCGTAAGGAGAGGGAAACAGCGAGAAGTCAGCGCCGGCATAGCGTGTCAGCTTGCCGAGTGCGAGCGGTGCCGCTACGCCGTAGAACGGCGAAGAAGTGAACGCGCCGCTGAATGCCGGATGCGCCATGAGCGGCAGAGCGATTTCATCGTCTTCCGCAAGTTCCTGCAGCACATCAAGTCCGTAGGCATGGACATTGAACAGCAATGCATCGGCGCCGAGTTCACGGGCGCGCCTTGCCTTATCGCGCAGCTGCGATGTACGGCCCGACAGGTTCACCGCGTAAAGTGTGCGGTGGCCGGTTTCGCTATGGACTTCATGCAGTACCTGTTGGGCAGCGGTGATGCGCTGTTCAAATGGTGTCAGCGGATTGTCGAACAGGATTTCGTCGTCTTTGACGAGGTCAACGCCGCCGAGAGCCTGCTCTCTGAGCTGTACCGTTAAGTAATCGATGTCTCGGCCAATGACGCCTTTGAAGATGCTCATGACGAGCGGGCGGCCATGGACGTCGAGCAATCCGCGGATGCCGTCGATGCCGAAACGCGGTCCCGGGAATTGTTGGAGCAGGCCTTCTTCAAAGCCCAGGTCCATTAGCCTCACTTCGCCGTCGAGCGACAGCTTTCCAAATACCGTTGTGAGAATAGCTGGCAGATCCGATGAAAAATTCGCGCTCGGATAAGAAACGTTGATATGCGCTTTAATCAGTCCTGGTTGGAGCGGGTGAGTGGCTTCCGGAAATTCCTCGACCGATACTACATGGCCTTTATGTTTTTTCAATTGCTCCTGCTCGAGAAGCGGCAAGTCGGTCCACGAACCGATCGTGAGTCCAAGTGCGATGCCTTCCGCCTTCTTTTCGAAAGACCCCGCTTTGCCGTATACCTGATAGCTCGCTGTCAGTCTGCTCATATGTGACACTCCTTAATTTCTTTTCATGAAAAATAAAAAACCTCTTCAAATAAGAAGAGGTTAAGGACGTTAACGACTTCTTATTTCTCAGCCATTGTTTCTGGCTGCAAGAATTAGCACCGTGTCCATTGCTGGACCGGTTGCCGGGCTTCGTAGGGCTTGTCCCTCCACCTGCTCTAAATAAGAATTGGATATTCGGTTGGTTGTTGCAACAAATTAATTCTGATTATTCCACGTGCGAAGAATTCTGTCAACAGGGAAGTCTGAAATAATCTTTATTTTGAATAAAACAGGATACTCCTGAAACTTTAAAAACAAGCCGAAAAAGGTTCCGGATAGTAAATTGGACCACCCGGAAAGTATTTTCAATTTCCGGATAGTATTTGGTCGATTCCGGACAGTATTTCAGTGACCATGGATAGTATATCCATTATATGGAATTAAATGACCTCGAGAAAGTTCAGACACCTTCTCTAAAGGCACATTTCATAAAATTTCACTGATTTCTTCCCAATATGCCTGAAGTAAAATGACATTCACTTAAACAACGACCGTTTTTCCCGAAAATGAAACAGATAAAAAATTTTTCTCCACCAGCCGGCAAAACCTTCTATAAGAGCGCAAAAATTCGAAAGCGGTAGACTCCACTTTTGCCGAGGAATTTCAAATTTCCATGTTGACAGCCAATTCCGACTCGTGATAGGATTCGAATCATAAACAAAACCGCATATAAATTTACGTACTCTTATCAAGAGCAGGCAGAGGGAAATTGGCCCTATGACGCCCAGCAACCGACCGTAATACCTTCGTGAGAAGGGGCGCTTTATGCGCCGGGATGAACATCCCGCAAGGCACGGTGCTAATTCCATCAGAAATTTGATTTCTGAAAGATAAGAGGCATGGAACCTCTTTATTCTGCGCCTCTTTCTTTCGGGAAAGAGGCGTTTTTATATTGAATAAAGAGAGGAAGATAAAAATGACACTTACAGCAATCTCAACATATGAAGCTTTGACGGAAGAAGCCGCAATCACTTTGGCAGCAGAATTTTTGCCGGAAGGAAGCAAACTGGAATGCCGGGAAATCGGCGATGGCAACCTGAATTATGTGTTCCGTGTAACCGACGCACACAGCGGCAAAGGCATCATCATCAAACAGGCGCTCCCTTACGCAAAAGTGGTGGGTGAAAGCTGGCCGCTGACATTGAAGCGTGCGGCGATCGAAGCGGCGGCACTTCAGAAACACGGGGAATTTGTTCCGGCTCTGGTGCCGGAAGTTTACGGCACGGACGAGAGATTGGCTTACACAATCATGGAGGATCTTTCCCATCTGACGATTGCGCGGGAAGGCCTGATCCATGGGAAAAGCTACCCGAACTTATCCACCCACATCGGCGAATATCTTGCAGAGACTTTATTCCATACATCTGATTTTGCATTGCATCCGTTTGAAAAGAAAAGATTGGCGGCGGAATTCTCCAACCCGGAGCTCTGCAAAATTACGGAAGACCTGATTTTCACGGATCCATTCTTCGATCATGATACAAATGACTTCGAACCGGCGCTCCGGCAGACCGTCGAAGCCATCTGGAACAATGATGCGTTGAAGCTCGAAGCAGCAAAACTGAAGCGCAGTTTTTTAACGGAAGCAGAAGCGCTGCTCCACGGCGACCTCCACACCGGCAGCATTTTCGCTGATGACAATGAAACAAAAGTCATCGATCCGGAATTCGCGTTTTACGGTCCGATCGGCTTTGACGTTGGTTTGTTCATTGCCAACCTGATTGCACAGGGCATTACGCGGAACGGGGAAGGGCGCAAAACTATCGTGGGCCATATTGAAAATACATGGAATGTATTCGAAACGCGTTTCTCGGAACTGTGGGAATCGAAAGGCATTGAAGATTTCAGGGAGGTTCCGGGCTACCGGCAGGCGGTGCTTGAAAAAATCTTCCGCGACACACTCGGCTTTGCGGGCTGTGAACTGATTCGCCGGACCATCGGACTGGCGCATGTCAAAGATCTGGACGGCATCGAAGACGACACACTGCGCATCCAGTTGAAGAAACAGGCTCTGCAGTTCGGAGAAACATTAATTTTAAAACGCAACGAATTAACATCCATAGATGACGTAACAGCATTAATAGAGGAGCGGTAAAAATGGCAATTCCCTTATCCATCCAGTGGCTCAACGGCCAGTTGATCATCCTGGATCAGCAGAAACTTCCGCACGAAACGGAGTATATTGCACTTAATACGCTGAAAGACGTATACACCGCCATCGTAACCCTGAAAGTCCGGGGTGCACCGGCCATCGGGATTACGGCAGCTTACGGACTCGCGATTGCGGCGCAAAAACACGAAGCGGAGACAGTGGAAGCTTTTCTCCAATTCGTGAAGAAAGATGCGCTTTACCTCGCCTCTTCGCGTCCGACAGCGGTGAATCTTGTGTGGGCGCTCAACCGCCTGCAGGAATCCATCGAATCGGTGCGGACAGTTGCAGGGGCGAAAGCGCAAATCCTGGAAGAAGCAAAGCGCATCCACAAAGAAGATGAAGAAGCTTGCCGCGCAATCGGCGGATATGCGCTTGAATTGCTGGAAGGCAAATCGAAAGTTATGACAATCTGCAACGCCGGTTCCATCGCCACGGCGAAATACGGCACCGCGCTGGCACCGTTTCACCTCGGCAAGGAACTCGGCCGTGAATTCGAAGTCTTTGCCTGCGAAACGCGGCCAGTGTTCCAAGGCGCACGGCTGACCATTTGGGAGCTGCAGCAATCCGGCGTCGATGTGACGCTGATCACCGACAGCATGGCGGCGCATACGATTGGCGCAAAAAATATCGAAGCGATCATCGTCGGAGCGGACCGTATTGCGGCAAACGGCGATACGGCGAATAAAATCGGTACGCTCAATCTTGCCATTCTGGCGGCCGCTTATAATATTCCGTTTTACGTAGCGGCGCCTGTTTCTACATTCGATCTGCTGATAGCGGACGGCAAAGAGATTCCGATTGAAGAGCGTCCGGTGGCGGAAATCACGCATATCTCCGGCCAGCAGATAGCACCAAACCACACGAAAGTTTTCAACCCGGCATTCGATGTGACGCCGGCACAGTACATTACAGCAATCATCACGGAAAAAGGCATCATCCAACCCGATTACGAAAAAAATATAGCCGGCCTGCTTGGCGCAGTTTCCGGAAAAGGAGAACGATCATGAGAAAACAATCATTATGGATTATCGCGGCATTGCTGGTCTTAAGTGTTTTATTGGCAGCGTGCCAGCCGAAAGGCGAAACAGTAACGAAGGAAACAGATTCGGATAAGAAGGCAGCAGCTTCGGAACATCCGCTTGCAGGCAAAGAAGTGGCGTTGATCCTGCAGCAGAATCTCGGAACGTTTTCGGCGCAATACATAGCAGGAGTCGAAGAGCAGGTTGAAAATTTCGGCGGCAAAGTTACTGTGTTCAATTCAGAAGGCGACCTTGCGAAAATGGCATCCAACCTGGACGCTGCGATCAACCAGGGAGCAGATGCGATCCTGATTGACCACGGAACGAAAGAAGCATTGAACCAGGGCGTTGAAAAAGCGGTCGAAAAAGGCATTCCGGTTGTTGCGTTTGACGCAGGAGTGGACGTGGAAGGCGTGGTTTCGCTTGAACAGGGCGACCAGCTGATGGCGGAACAGACTTTAGAGAAACTGGCTGACGACCACGGCGGTGAAGCAAATATCGTGAAAATCTGGACAGCCGGTTTTGCGCCGATGGAACGCCGTCAAGTGGCATATGAGCAGTTCCTGAGCGATAACCCGGGCATTAATGAAGTGGCAGCATTCGGTTCTGCCACTCAAAACACGGCACTTGATACACAAGCGCAAATGGAAGCGATTTTGAAGCAATATCCGAACGAAGGAGACATCACAGCTGTTTGGGCAGCTTGGGATGAATTCGCGAAAGGTGCTGTCCGCGCTATCGAGCAGGCAGGGCGTACAGACATCAAAGTCTACAGCATCGATATGAGTGACGAAGATCTGCAGATGATCCAAAAAGACGGCAGCCCATGGGTAGCTTCAGCAGCGGTCGATCCGACAGATATCGGACGCATCCAGGTACGCTATGCATATCAATTGATCAACGGCGAACAGCCTGAAGAGAAAGTCGTATTGGAGCCGGTCTTCATCGATGCTGCAGAGCTTCCGGAAGAAGCAGTGACGACTGAAACATTGAGCGAACACATCGAAGGATGGGGCGCGAGTGAACAGGGCTATACAGATGATTTGCGAGAACTGGAAGGACAATAAAGAGAAACTTCATTCAATGGAGAGTTTTTGTTCTCCATTGAATGTTGGTTGATCCAATCGGGTTTTTACGGTCAGTT
>NZ_JRGN01000009.1 GCF_000775575.1 Planococcus sp. CAU13 | reverse complement strand
GTTACCGCATCTGCGGTAGCGGCCTTTTTTGTCGTTCATCACTATAAAGTGCGAATCATTTCCTCACCTTATAAAGCACCTATTGCTTGTACATCAGCCAGTTTAAATATAACCTTAAAGAAAATACAGGAGGTTGGTAAAATGGTTTCGATTTATAACTTCAAAGTAAAAAATGCACAAGGGGAAATGGAATCACTGGAGAAATTCAAAGGCAGCCCGCTCGTCATAGTCAATACAGCCAGTAAATGCGGATTTACACCGCAGTTTGAAGATCTTCAAAAACTGTATGAAGAGTATCAGGGGCAGGGCCTTCAAATCCTCGGTTTTCCAAGTGCGCAATTTAACAATCAGGAATTTGAAAATCAGGAAGAGACGATGGAATTTTGTCAGGTGAATTATGGCGTGACATTTCCAATGTTTGCAAAAGTCGATGTAAAGGGCGAAACTGCAGATCCCCTTTTTAAATATCTGACGTCTTCACAAAAAGGTTTATTGACTGAAGGAATTAAATGGAACTTCACTAAGTTCCTGGTGGACAAAGACGGAAATGTCGTTAAACGGTATGCACCTCAGACTTCACCAAAGAAAATTGAAGAAGATTTGCGCACCATTCTCTAAAGACTAGTCGGAATACTTTTTCTATTCTTGAATTCTTGACACTCCGCATACCCACTGATAACCTTACTATTAATATTTAATAGGAAGCTGGAGGCGTGTCGATAATGTGGGAAACGAAATTTGTAAAAGAGGGTCTGACTTTTGACGATGTATTGCTTGTTCCGGGACATTCGGAAGTATTGCCGAAAGATGTGGATTTATCGGTTGAATTAACACCAAAACTGAAACTGAATATCCCAATAATCAGTGCAGGAATGGATACGGTCACCGAAGCAAAAATGGCGATTTCCATGGCGCGCCAAGGCGGACTTGGTGTTATTCATAAGAACATGAGCATTGAAGAACAAGCGGAACAGGTTACGACGGTTAAACGTTCTGAGAACGGCGTCATTACCGACCCATTCTTTTTGACTCCAGAGCATCAAGTGTATGATGCAGAACATTTAATGGGAAAATATCGTATTTCAGGTGTGCCGATTGTTAATAATGAAGAAGAATTGAAGTTGGTAGGCATTTTAACAAACCGGGATCTCCGGTTTATTCAGGATTATTCGTTAAAAATTGATGACGTGATGACGAAAGAAAAACTTGTTACCGCTTCAGTTGGCACGACCCTGGAAGATGCAGAAAAAATTCTTCAGCAATATAAAATTGAGAAATTGCCGATTGTCGATGATGCAGGAATTTTAAAAGGTTTGATTACAATCAAAGATATTGAAAAAGTTATCGAATTTCCGATTGCTGCGAAAGATTCACACGGGCGTCTGCTTGTCGGGGCAGCAGTCGGCGTTACATCCGATACACTTAAACGGGTTGAACTGCTTGTAAAAGCGCAGGTGGATGTTATTGTCCTCGATACTGCGCACGGCCATTCAAAGGGCGTATTGGAGATGGTCAGCGAAATTCGTTCGAAATTTCCAGAGCTCACCATCATAGCCGGAAACGTGGCGACTGCTGAAGGAACAAAAGCATTGATAGAAGCAGGAGCCGACGTTGTAAAAGTCGGTATTGGTCCTGGATCAATCTGTACGACACGAGTTGTGGCAGGAGTTGGCGTTCCTCAGATTACAGCGGTTTATGACTGTGCAACAGAAGCGAAAAAACACGGCAAAGCGATTATTGCTGATGGCGGCATTAAATATTCGGGCGATATCATCAAAGCTCTTGCTGCCGGTGGGCATGTCGTCATGCTTGGCAGTCTTCTCGCGGGCACTACAGAAAGCCCGGGAGAAACCGAGATCTTTCAGGGCCGACAGTTTAAAAATTATCGGGGCATGGGGTCCATCGCTTCGATGGAAAAAGGTTCAAAAGACCGTTATTTCCAGGATGAAGCCAAGAAACTGGTGCCGGAAGGAATCGAAGGAAGATTGCCTTTTAAAGGGCCGCTTTCTGATACGATCCATCAATTGCTCGGAGGAGTTCGTGCAGGGATGGGCTACTGCGGGACAAAGGATCTGGAGACACTCCGCAATGAAGCTCAATTTATCCGCATGACCGGAGCTGGATTACGCGAAAGCCATCCGCACGATGTTCAAATTACGAAAGAATCTCCAAACTATTCAATCTGACATAAGCTGAACCTTTTAGCACTCTTTTCCATCTTTAACAGGTGGGAAAGAGTGCTTTTTGCATATTTTTATTTCAGGACATTAATAATATGATAGAATAGCATGGGGAAATAGATTAATGGAGGTATAGAGAGAATTGAAGAAGGTCTTTAAAGTAACAATAATGCTTACAATTTTAACGATGTTTATGACGGCTATTGTCGTTCCGCAACAGGCTAGCGCGAACGAATCATTGAATATAATGGCAGACGCCGCTATTTTGGTGGATGCTGAAAGTGGAAAGATACTATATGAACAAAATGCTGATACACCACTTGGCGTAGCAAGTATGACGAAGATGATGACCGAATACCTCCTTTTTGAAGCAATCGAAGATGGGCGCATCACTTGGGATCAGCAATATAACGTAACTGATTTTACATATCAGGTTTCTCAGGACAGAGCACTCAGCAATGTGCCGCTTCGCGCAGATGGCACATATTCCATCAAAGAGCTGTACGAAGCTTTGGCAATTTATTCGGCGAACGCGGCAACAATCGGAATTGCCGAAACAATTGCGGGCACTGAAGGTGAATTTGTTCGTTTAATGAATGAAAAAGCGGTAGAGCTCGGATTGGATGACACGAAATTCGTCAACTCGACTGGCTTGAATAATGCCGATTTGAAAGGCATGCACCCGGAAGGTACCGGCGAAACTGACGAAAACGTCATGCCTGCCCGTTCTGTTGCGAAATTGGCAAAAGCGCTGATGGATGACTATCCGGAAGTTCTTGAAACCACAAGTATTCCAAGAGCCATTTTCCGTGACGGTACAGATGATAAGACAGATATGCCGAACTGGAATTTTATGCTTCCGGGTTTGGTATTTGAATATGAAGGTATGGATGGATTAAAAACAGGCACAACCAATTTTGCAGGACATTCTTTCACAGGCACAGCGAAACGCGGAGACGTACGCTTGATCACTGTCGTAATGAAGGCTGTCGACAGTGAAGGCGTTGGTTCTTATAAAGCACGTTTCGATGCTACCCGCGCATTGATGGATTATGGATTTGGCCAGTTTACAAAACAGGAAATCATTCCTGCCGGTTATCAGTTTGAAGGCCAGGAGGCTTTGCCTGTTTCAAAAGGCAAGGAAGATGAAGTCAAAATTGCGGTAAAAGAACCGATCACGATGATGGTCCATTCAAGCGAAAAAGATGCGTATGTCCCTGAATTGATCATTGATGAATCTCTTTTGGACAATGGCAAACTTGAAGCTTCAATTGAAAAAGATCAAGTGGTTGGAACTGTGAATCTTTCAAAAGAATCAGGTTCAGACTACGGTTATCTGGATGGTTCAGCAAGCGGCGTGGAAGTCGTGACAACTGAAGGCGTGGAGCGTGCCAACTGGTTCGCCCTTTCCATGCAGGCGGTCGGAAACTTCTTCTCCACAATGTGGACAGGCGCCCTTGATTTTATAAAAGGCTTATTTTAGATAAGTGCAGCGTATCCTCTAGTGGATGCGCTGCTTTTTGCTTTCACTGATCTGCCAGCTTGCCATGAGCTTATGGATACCTTCTTCAATCTGATGTTCAGACAAGCCGCCAAATCCGATGACAATGCGGGGAGAGGGGGATTCAGATTTTTTTACATCATAGGATTGCAGACCGAAAACTCGGATTCCAGCGTTTTTTGCTAGGTCAATCAATTGCTTTTCATTGAAAGGGGTCTCGATTGTCAAAACGATGTGCATACCCGCCTGTTTACCTGAAATTTTAACCGCCGGCGCGAATAAAGCCAACGTTTCTGTCAATTTTTCGAGTTTTTTCTTGTACAGTTTCCGCATGCGGTTGAGATGTCTCGAAAAATGTCCTTCTTTCATGAATTGCGCTACAATCTGCTGATCGAGCCGCGGCACTGAAGAAGAGTAATGAAGAAAGGTTTTATTGTATTCATGCAGCAGTGTGTTCGGCAGCACCATATAGGCGATGCGCAGCGACGGCATCAGCGATTTTGAAAAAGTACTGATGTAGATGACCCGGCCGCTCAGATCCATGCTCTGGAGTGCCGGAATCGGGCGGCTCGTGTAACGGAATTCACTGTCATAATCGTCTTCAATAATGTAACGGTCGGGCTTTGCTGCCGCCCAGTTCAATAATTGGGCACGCCTGGCCGCACTCAGCACAGAACCTGTCGGGAACTGGTGGGATGGCGTGACGTATGCCACGTCAACCGGAGAGTTCTCAAGTTCCCCTACATTAATGCCATCTTCATCGATTGGGATTGGCAGCGACTCGCGGTCATGATGACTGAAAATGCTATGTGTCAGGGCATATCCGGGATTTTCAAAGCCGAAGAGAGAGGTTTTTGACAGCAGCCGGATCAGCAACGGCATCAATTGTTCTGTTCCTGAACCGATGATGATCTGATTGGGCTGGCAGACGACTCCGCGGGACTGAAACAGGTAACGGGCGATTTCCTGCCGCAGCCTGTCTTCACCCTGGGGATGGCCGGCCAGCAGCACTTCCCCGTTTGATTCATCAATCACTTCTTTGGCCAATTTGCGCCAGGTCGAAAAAGGGAAAGACGGTGTATCGATCTGTGCCGGATTAAAATCGAATTCATAGTCAATTTTCTCGGGAATTACCGGCTCTTCCTGCGGCAGGTCGAGATAAGCCAGCTCTTCGATGGCCTGCGCGTAATACCCTTTTCGGGGACGGGATTCAATAAAACCTTCAGCAACGAGCTGTCCATAAGCCAGTTCAACGGTCGTTTGGCTGATCGACAGAAATTCAGCCAGTTTCCGCTTGCTCGGTAATTTAGTGTCTACAGAGATTTTGCCGTCGATGATGGCTTGTTTGATGGCGGTATAAAGTTGCTTGTAGATGGGGCTGGCACTTTGTTTGTTTAATTGGAACATCAGCATATCCATAGGGTTCTCTCCAAACTGGCATGTTTATTTTATTGTTTTCAGTAGTTTAATGAAGGTCAGTTCCAGTATAACGCACCGGTGGAGTTGGGGCAAAAGGGGCTGAACCGGAGATGCTCTTGCCAAAATGAACGGATTATAGTAAAGTATGGTTAATTTAAAAATAGAAACGTTGATGGGAATTAGTAGGACGTCTGTTTTTCCAAAGAGAGCCGGTGGTTGGTGCGAACCGGTGAAAAACGCGTTTGAATCCACCCCGGAGTTGCATGGCGAAATAAGCCATTGCCGGTTTTAATGCCGTTATGTGATGAAGAGAACCGGAGATTTTTCCGGTTAATCAGGGTGGCAACGCGGGTAGCTCTCGTCCCTTTACCAGGGGATGTGGGCTATTTTTGTTGTCTTTTTTTCATTTGCGCCAAAAACAAGAGGAGGAATTTAACATGTTGGATATTCGATTTGTACGTGACAATTTTGAAGAAGTGAAAGGCAAGCTGGCGAAACGGGGAGAAGATATTTCCGTTTTGGACGAGTTTCAGCCGCTTGATGCGAAGCGCCGTGAATTGATTGCCCAGACGGAGAAATTGAAAGCCGAGCGCAACGAGGCTTCACAGAATATCGCTGTGATGAAACGCAATAAAGAAAATGCCGATGAAGCCATCGCGAAAATGCGCGAAGTGGGCGATGCAATCAAAACGATTGACGATGAATTGCGTGAAGTGGAAGAACGCCTGAATTACATCATGATGCGCGTGCCGAACATTCCTCACGACAGCGTGCCGCTGGGCGATACGGAAGATGATAACGAAGAAATCCGCACATGGGGCGACAAGCCGGAATTCGGGCATGAAGTGAAACCGCATTGGGATATTGCGACTGATTTGAAGATTGTCGATTTTGAACGTGCGGCAAAAGTGACGGGCAGCCGTTTTGTGTTCTACCGCGGACTGGGTGCACGCCTTGAACGTGCGTTGATCAACTTCATGATGGACCTTCACCAGGAAGAGCACGGCTATGAAGAAATGCTGCCGCCGTATCTCGTCAACCGCGAAAGTTTGACAGGTACAGGGCAATTGCCGAAATTCGAAGAGGATGCATTCCTGATTGAAGCGGAAGATTATTTCCTGATTCCGACATCTGAAGTGCCGGTGACGAACTTCTACCGGGATGAAATCCTGCCGGGCGACATGCTGCCGCAGGCATTCGCGTCTTACAGCGCGAATTTCCGCTCTGAAGCGGGTTCTGCGGGCCGGGACACGCGCGGATTGATCCGTCAGCACCAATTCAATAAAGTCGAGCTGGTGCGCTTTGTGAAGCCGGAAGAATCTTATGATGAGCTTGAGAAATTGACGGGCCACGCGGAGAAAGTGCTTCAGCTGCTTGGACTGCCGTACCGTGTTCTGAAAATGTGCACAGCGGATCTTGGATTCACAGCTGCGAAGAAGTACGATATTGAAGTTTGGATTCCGAGCCAGGAAATGTACCGTGAAATTTCTTCTTGCAGTAATTTCGAAGATTTCCAGGCAAGACGCGCCAATATTAAATTCCGCCGTGAGGCTGGCGGCAAGCCGGAATTTGTTCATACATTGAACGGCAGTGGGCTGGCAGTCGGCCGGACAGTCGCTGCACTCCTTGAAAACTTCCAGCAGGAAGACGGCTCTGTCCGCATTCCGGAAGTGCTGCGTCCGTATATGGGCGGCAAAGAATTCATCAAATAAAACAGGAAAGCTCCGCAGGCAGTTGCTTGCGGAGTTTTTCTATTGAGTGGGTGGTTTGATTTTATTGTTTTGGGAAAGGGGTATGGAAAAGAAGGAGAATGGAAGGGAGTTTTGACTATGATAAATGTTGAATTCCGATGGGTCGAAACGAATGGGATTATGGTGCATATGGCTGTTGCAGGACCGGAGGACGGGCCGCTGGCGATTCTTCTGCATGGTTTTCCGGAATTCTGGTATGGCTGGAAACATCAGATCAATGATTTGGCGGAGCGGGGATACCGCGTGATGGCGCCGGATCAGCGCGGCTATAACGTAAGCAGCAAACCGGAAGGCGCGGAAAATTACACATTGAATAAACTGCGGGATGACATTGTGGGTCTCATCGAATGGAGCGGAAAAGAAAAAGCGGTTGTCATCGGCCACGACTGGGGCGGAGCGGTTGCGTGGCAATTGGCGGCGACGCATCCGGAGCTGGTGGAAAAGCTGATTGCCATCAATATTCCACATCCACTGGCGATGTCGAAAGTGATGATGCGAAACCCATTGCAATGGGTGAGGAGTTCGTATATGGCCTACTTCCAGGTACCCGAACTGCCTGAAAAAATGATGGCCGCAGACAATTTCCGTTTCATGGAACAGGCGATGGCAGGTACGAGCCGGAAAAACACGTTTTCTGAGGAAGATTTTGATCAATACAAAAAGGCATGGGCACAGCCGCGGGCATTGACGGCCATGCTGAACTGGTACCGGGCACTTTCAAAAGGCAGTTTCAGCCAGACGCCAAGTAAAAAAATCGAAGTGCCCGTTCGGATTCTCTGGGGGCTGGGTGACCAATTCCTGTCTCAGCAGCTGGCGACTGAAAGCCTGAATTTCTGTACGGATGCCGAGCTTGTTTTCATCGGCCAGGCGACTCATTGGGTGCACCACGAACAGCCGTTTATCGTGAACCGGCTGATTCATGAATTTCTTGTCAATGAAAAAATGGAAGCCTTATAACAACGGCTTCCGTTTTTTCTTTTTGTCCCGCAGATTGCGGAAAAATTGGGTCAGCAGCCCGCCGCATTCATCGGCCAGCACATTTTCCTTCACTTCACATTCATGATTGAAACGTTCGTCATTCAGCAGGCGGTAAAGGGAATCGACACATCCAGCTTTCGGATCGCGCGCTCCGTAGACGACGCGCGGGATGCGTGACTGCAGGATGGCGCCGGCACACATCGGACACGGCTCTAACGTTACGTAAAGGATAGTGTTTTCGAGCCGCCAATTGTCCAGAACTTCGCAAGCATTCTGGATTGCCATCAATTCCGCATGCGTCACAGCGTTACGCGTCGTTTCCCGGAGGTTGTGGGCGCGCGCGATGACTTTGCCGTCGTGGACGATGACCGCTCCAATCGGCACTTCCCCTTTTGCCCCCGCTTTATTCGCTTCTTCTATCGCCATTTTCATATAAAACTGATCTTGTTCCATACCGTTCATGCTGCATCTCTCCTTAAGCCAAGTTTAGCATCTTTCAGAAAATGCGGCAGAAAGTTTTAAGAATGCCATCTGAAAAATAAAAAATAAAGAGCCGCTTTTCTGACTATAATAAGTTTCTCTAAAGATGACAACCACGCTGTTTGTAAGCATTTTTATTAATTTGGCAAACGCTTTTTGTCTCTACTTTTAAACAGCAGTTTATGGTAAAATTAAGGTTACCAAAGAGACTTGAAAAGAAAAAGGGGGGCTTCGGATGCCGGTGCCATTTATCACGGTGGAAGGGCCGATTGGCGTAGGGAAAACATCGCTCAGCAAAGCGATTGCCGATCATAATCAATTTAAATTACTAAAGGAAATCGTGGATGAAAACCCGTTTTTGAATAAATTCTATGAAGACATCGAAGAATGGAGTTTCCAGACGGAAATGTTCTTTCTTTGCAACCGCTATAAGCAATTGAACGATATCCAGAAGAAGTTCATCTCGAACCGGGAATCGGTTGTGGCGGATTATCATATCTTCAAAAACCTGATATTCGCGAAAAGAACTTTGCCCCCTCAGGAATATGCGAAATATGAGGAAATCTACAAAATCCTGACGGCTGATATGCCAAAGCCGAATATGGTCATTTATCTGCACGCCAGCCTTGATACGCTGATGAAGCGCATCAAACTCCGCGGACGTGAGTTCGAGCAATTGATTTCAGCGGATTATATGGAACAGCTCGCTGCTGATTACCATGAATTTATCGAACATTTTGAGCGTATGCATCCTGAAATCCCCGTTCTCCGGTTTAACGGAGATGAAATAGATTTTGTGCAGAACAAAGAAGATTTGCAGCTGATCCTGTCAAAAGTGGACGACACGCTGCAACAAAGGAGTTTAACAATATGAATTTACGTGAAAAATATGGCATTCCGGCAAATGCGGTCATCACCATCGCAGGCACAGTCGGCGTCGGCAAATCAACGATGACAAAAGCGCTGGCAGATGCGCTTCAATTCCGGACCTCCTATGAAAAAGTGGACTCGAATCCTTACCTGGATCTATTCTATGATGATTTTGAAAAATGGAGCTTCCACCTGCAGATTTATTTCCTCGCAGAACGTTTCAAGGAGCAAAAGCGCATGTTCGAATACGGCGGCGGCTTTATCCAGGACCGTTCGATCTATGAAGATACCGGCATTTTCGCCAAAATGCACTGGGAAAAAGGCACGATGAACAATGTCGATTACGAAACGTATACCAATCTTTTCGAAGCAATGGTCATGACTCCGTATTTCCCGCATCCCGACCTGCTGATTTACCTGGAAGGGTCGATTGATGACATTATCGGCCGCATCCAGGAACGTGGCCGCCAAATGGAGCAGCAGACACCGGTCGAATATTGGATCGAAATGCATCAGCGCTACGAAAACTGGATCAATACTTTCAACGGCTGCCCGGTTCTGCGTCTGAACATCAACGATTATGACTTGTTGAATGATCCGGACTGCGCGGAACAGATTGTGGAACGCATCGGCAATTTTATGCAGCAGGCTTTGGTACTGCGCAAATAAAACCAAAAAACCTTGAGCGGTTATGCAGCCGCTCAAGGTTTTTTCTGTCTTACACTTGTCGAAGCTGAACGGCCGTTTCCGCTTTTCGTTATTTCCCGGGAAATAAAAAGAGACTCCCATGTAGGAAGCCTCCTGAATTTAATAATTTGGCGAATCAAAATTTTCAGTCACGCATCTTCTAAAAAAAATTCGCTACTTTCGTAACGAATCCAATCTCGAATTTATATGCGCGTAAATTCAAAAAATGGAGGAGGAAGAGGGATTCGAACCC
>NZ_JRGN01000066.1 GCF_000775575.1 Planococcus sp. CAU13 | reverse complement strand
ATCTTCATCTTCATCTTCTTCTTCATCTGAATCATCGTCATCCGAATCGTTTTGTTCTACACCAGGAATATCGTTTTCCTGTTTCATCTGAGGCTCATCTTCTGAATTGCCGCAGCCTGCCAGCACCGTAATGGACAAAACCGCAGCTGCTCCGGTTTTCAGCCATTTATCTTTGACCATTTAAATCCCTCCTTGTATACTGGCTTTCTTATTCTTTTCATACCCCGCGGTGCCAATTAAAAACAGCATGCGGTTGCCGTCGAACTCCATTACGGAGGGTTTTCTTACGGATAGCTGGTTTTATTTAATGGATAACATGATTCATTTAACAGATAGCCGTTTTTATTTCAATGGCCCAAAATCTGAAAGCCAAATTCTCCTCACCATATTAACTTCATTAAACCTCCAAACCAGGGTTCCCCTTCATTCCCACCCACAAATCCGTCTGCTCAATCTGGCGGGCGAGCTGCAGCAGCAAATGCTCTTGCCCTTTGCCGGCCATCACCTGCACACCGAGTGGCAGGCCGCGCGGCGTAACATGGACAGGCAGCGACACCGCCGGCTGCCCCGTCAGATTGGCGAGTTGCGTGTACGGTGTATAAGTCAGGCTCGACAGGAACATATCGTAGATGATCTGCTGCTGCCCCGCCATCGTGGACGTCTGTTCCCACCTGCCGAGCAATTCCGCACGCGAGTCAGGGCTATGAGTCAAGTGGCCGACTTTCGGTGCTGAAAACGCCGTCGCCGGTGTTATATAGAAATCGTAAGTTTCATGAAGAGCCGCCATTTTCGCAGCGGCCGCATCCCACGAAGCCAGGCTCGCCGAATAGTCCGCTGCCGACACTTTTAAACCAGCCTGGCTCAGGAGCCACGATTCAATTTCGAGATCATCCGCTGTCAGTTCGCGGCCCATGCCTTTTTCCAGGTTGCGTACAAGCAGCGCCATTTCTCCGCTGTTCATCAGATAATAATCGCGCATCAAATTGATGCCGTCGATGTCGTTGCCGCGCTCTTCGACTTCGTGCCCTTGCTGCTCCAGCCACTCTATCGTCTTCATTACCGCCAGGCGCGCGTCTTCGGAAACCGGAGTGCCAACCGGCGACTCAACGGTAAATGCGATTTTCAATGGACGCGCGAAATCCCGCTCCATTTCCTCAGAATATTTCCCGGGAAATAAAGGAGTCTGGAAAGCGGCTGCAGGCTGTATTGTCTGCAATAAATCCAGCATCGCCGAACTGTCACGTACCGTTTTAGTTAGCACAAAATCAATCGAAGCCCCCTGCCACTGGCGTCCCGCACCCGGTCCGACTGGCATGCGGCCGCGCGTCGGCTTTAATCCGAACAACCCGGTGAAGGACGCCGGAATACGGATCGACCCCCCGCCGTCACTCGCTCCCGCAATCGGCACAATGCCGGATGCGACTGCCGCAGCCGAACCGCCGCTTGAGCCGCCCGGTGAATAGTCCGGATTCCACGGATTGCGGCTTGCGCCATACAATTCCGGCTCGCTGATATTTTTGAGTCCGAATTCCGGTGTGTTCGTGTGGCCGACAAATGAAAAGCCGGCGCCCCGGAGTTTCGCGGTCAGGTGCGAATCCTGTGCCGCTTTCGCCTCTTTCAGCAATTTCGAACCGGCTGTCAGTTTCTCACCTTTCAGCGCCTGTGAAATATTCTTCAGCGCCATTGGAACTCCTGCGAAATCGCCGGCTGGCATCTTGTTCAATTCCTTTTGCGCCCGCTCCCTGCGCGTTTCAGTAAAAGCGTTCAGCTGCGGGTCCAATTGTTCCAGACGTTCAAAACTCAAGTCCAGCAGCTCTTCCCCGCTTACTTCTTTCCTTTTCAGTAAAGCGGCCATGCCGACCGCGTCCAATTGGATGTAATCCTTCAAATTCATCTGTATTCCCCTTTCACTTGATGCTGTTTCTTCTATATATATGGATATCCATTTCCAAGTATAGCATTTGACGAGTGCCGCTTTGAAATGGCGGCTTAAAGGTGCGCGTAAAATTATTATTTTAAACAATAAAATATTAAGTTAAGCAAACATTCATTTTTCCGCGCAAACGGAGCTACTTTCCGCGCATAGTGCG
>NZ_JRGN01000042.1 GCF_000775575.1 Planococcus sp. CAU13 | reverse complement strand
GCAGAGCGCTGCAGGAGCATCGGTTTTTCGCAGCGAGAGAGGAGGCTCAGGCAGCTCCCCGAGGAAAGCGTCCGCCTAGAGCGCAATGATTATAGAAATCATCATTTTCTCAAAAAATTATATATTATAAATGTCCCTATTTTATTTAGACGCAAGCAATGCCTTACGGTTTGCGTAGAAATAATCCCAGCCGGACCAAACGGTGAAAATCAGCGCGATATATAGCATGATCAGTCCGAACGGGATACCGGCTAAAGCGAAAATCATGTCATACAGCAGCAGTGACGCGATTGCCAGAATCTGGGCAGTGGTCTTCAGCTTGCCCAGGCCACCGGCAGCGACTACTTCGCCTTCCCCGGCCAGCACGAGGCGCAGGCCGGTAACGGCGAATTCCCGGCTGATGATGATGATGACAATCCAGGCTGGCGCAAAACCAAGCTCCACAAGAACAATCAAAGCCGCGGAAACCAGCAATTTGTCAGCCAGCGGATCCAAAAATTTCCCGAATGTGGTCACCAGATTATATTTCCGGGCGTAATAACCATCCACCCAGTCCGTCAGCGATGCAAAGATGAAGATCAATGCACCGATAAAATGGCTGACGGGCAGTGTGGCACCGAGGAGAGTCATTTCTCCCCAGCCAAAATCAACCAGCATGAAAATCATAAATACCGGTATTAATAAAACGCGTGAAATTGTAATTTTATTTGGTATATTCACGTTGTTTCCCCTTCCTTACTAGAAAAGCGACAGCGCCCGTTCAGCTCTGA
>NZ_JRGN01000209.1 GCF_000775575.1 Planococcus sp. CAU13 | reverse complement strand
AAACCGTAAGATAAAACCGCCAACACGTTTCTCCGGCATGAAAAGGGGTATTTTTAAGGCAATCGATTTTCAGACAAGGAGGAGCGCGGCTATGCCTGACGAAATGAAACGCAGCGGACTGACGGTGGTGGTGACGGGAGCTTCGAGCGGGATCGGCAAAGGAATCGCAGTGGAATTGGCGGCACAGGGAGCGAATGTCGTGTTTTGCGCAAGGCGAACGGCACTCATTGAGGAACTGGCGGAAGAACTGGGGCCGAAAGCCGTGGCGGTGACAGCGGATGTCAGCAGGGAACAGGATGTTGAACGGCTTTTCGACACGGCATTGGAGCGGTTCGGCAGTATCGATGTATGGATCAACAATACCGGCATTGGCGCATACGGAGATTTCACGGACACACCTTTGAAGGATCTGATCCGCATGATTGATGTCAATTTGCTCGGCACAATGTTCGGCAGCCATTTCGCAATCAGCCAGTTCAAAAAGCAGGGCCATGGCACATTGATCAATATCGGTTCATTCGGCGGAAGTGTCGCTATACCTTCCGCGGCTGTCTACAGTGCTTCGAAATTCGGCGTCACCGGCCTGACGAGGGGTCTCCGCCAGGAAATGGAACTGGAGAACCGGGAAGATATCCATGTCTGCCTCGTCAATCCGTGGGTTACGGATACACCGTGGACGGTCCATGCCGGCAATTACAGCGGCCACGAAATACTGGTGGGCCCCGCTGACGGACCGGAAAAAGTGGTGGAAGCGGTCATCGGTTTGATTGATGAACCGAAGGAAGTTGTGGATATCGGAGCAAAAACGACACTGGCAGCTGTAGCCGGAAAACTGGCGCCTTCTGTGACGGACCGATCGACCGGCCGGTTCATGGCTCAAATGCTGAGCGAGGCGCCGCTGTCCCCACCGACGGAAGGCAGCCTCCATGAGCCGAGGGCTGAAGGCACAGGAATTTCAGGTGATTTGAGAGAGCGGCTGAAAATGAAAGCGGAAGGCGACAAGTAAAAGGAGGATGTGAAGAAATGGCTGATCAAAAACCTTATGAAAACATAACCGTGGTCGTGACGGGGGCTTCGAGCGGCTTTGGCAAAGGCGTTGTGCGACGCCTCGCTGAAGGAGGCGCAAACGTCGTGGCGGCTGCACGCCGTAAACACCTGCTGGACGAACTGGCGGCGGAATGCGGCCCGAATAATGTGATGGCGGTCGAAACGGATGTCAGCAAAGAAGAGGATATCGTGAACTTAGTGGATGCCGCCAACCGGAAGTTCGACAAAATCGATGTGTGGATCAATAACGCGGCGGTCGGAACCATCGGCGTCTACGATGAAGTGCCGCTCGCCGATCTGCGGCGGATGGTCGAGATCAATGTGCATGGCACCATCTATGGCAGCCATTATGCGCTGCGCCTCTTTGAGGAACAGGGCAAAGGAACCCTTATCAACCTGTCGTCCGTTTCGGCCAATGTCGCTTTTCCCTATTACACGCCTTACAGCGCAAGCAAGTATGCCGTAACGGGATTGTCGGATGCCCTTCACGAAGAAATGGCGATGACAGGCCGGGACGATATCCATGTCTGCACCGTCTACCCATGGGCAACCGATACGCCGTGGTTCGAACACACAGCGAATTACACAGGCCACCTGGCGGAAATGAAACCGATGGACGACCCCGAAATCGTCATTGACGCCATCATCGATTTGATTGACAACCCGAAACAGACCGTCAATGTCGGAATGAAAACAAAAGGCACCACCGCTTCGAGCAAGGTTGCAGCCGGAATGACAGAAAAAATGAATGCCAGACAGGTGCTGAAAGTGATCAAAGATGCACCGCCGGCAGGCCCGACTTCCGGCAGTCTGCACAATCCGATGCTGAGCGGCACGGAAGTGGACGGAGGAATCCGTGCGCGGATGAAAGCGGAGAAAAGCGAATAGCCTGTATTAATATCGGACAGTACAGAAAGAACCGGCAGAAAAAATCTGCCGGTTCTTTCTGGCTGACAAAAAAGAAACGAAATACTTATACTTTGCCAGTGTATTATTTGGTAAGATTGAACCATTCAAAAATTTTTAAGAAATTGATTAATGGACAGGAACAGGTGAATTGAAATGGACAATATTATACAGAGGAATAATGTAAAGGTTACCGGCCAGGGAACTGCCGCAATCATATTCGGTCACGGCTTCGGCTGCGACCAGCTGGTGTGGAATGAAGTGATCCAGGAATTCAAAGAAGGCTATAAGGTGATTACATTCGATTACGTCGGATCTGGAAAAAGCGATAAAAGGGCCTATTCGAAAGAACGTTACAATACATTGCATGGCTATAAGCAAGATCTTCTGGAAGTCTGCGACGCCTTTGAAGAAACCAGCTTCATCTTTGTCGGCCATTCGGTCAGCAGCATGATCGGGATGCTTGCTTCGATTGACCGTCCGGAGCTGTTCAGCAAAATGGTGATGATCGGACCTTCTCCTCATTATCTGAATGAACCGGGCTACCGCGGAGGCTTTGACAGGTCAGATATCAGCGAGTTGCTCGATATGATGGAAGTGAATTATAAGGAATGGGCGAAGTACCTTGCACCGGTTGCCATGGGGAACGAAGACCGCCCGCAGCTTGCGGAAAATTTTGAGCAGCTGCTCTGTTCCAATGATCCTGTAATTGCCCGGCAATTTGCGGAAGTGACATTCATGTCGGACATGCGGCAGGAACTTTCCGAATTGAAAGCCCCGACTCTGATTCTGCAGACACAATACGATGCCATTGCTCCAATGGAAGTCGGGAAATACGTTCATGACCATATCGCGGAAAGCCGACTGGTCGTAATGGACGCGATGGGGCATAACCCACATATCAGCAATGCTGGAGAAACAGCCGCTGTCATAAAAGAGTACTTGACCGAGTAAGGGGTGAGAGTCGATGGATGAGCAATTGGATTTGGCTCCGGCCGGCTACCTGGTGATGGATCAGAATCTGAAAATAATGGACATGAACAGGATGATGTTGGAAATAGCGGGCATCGAACAGGCGCCAGACCACATGCATGATCTTTTAACGATCGCTTCCAGGGTTTATTTTCAGACTTATTTCATACCGGCGATCATGACGCACGGCACTGTCAGTGAAATGTACCTGAAACTGAAAAGCCCGGGCGGCCCCGTGCCGGTATTGATGAATACGAGAAAGCGCAATGGTCTTTTTGAATGTGTCATCATGCAGGTGTCAGTCCGGAATGAGTATGAAACGGAATTGCTGAATGCGAAACGGGAAGCCGAAGGGATCAGCCGCGCGACCGAAGAAGCCAATAGCCAGCTCAAGAAATTATTGAACGAAGTGGAATGCAAGCAAGCCGAGCTGAATATCCTCAATGACCGGCTGAAGGAACTGACTGTAACAGATGTCTTGACCGGCTTGAAAAACAGGCGATACCTCGAAGAATTTCTGCCGGAACTTATGGCAGCGGACAGCCTATACCTGCTGATGATTGATATCGATTATTTCAAGCGGGTCAACGATACATACGGGCATCATGCCGGGGATGTGGTGTTGAAAAAACTGGCTGAAGTGCTGAAAGGGACGATCGGAAAAGCCGGATTCGCGGCGCGTCTAGGCGGCGAAGAATTTGTGGCGGTGCTGCCGGCAATGGATACGCAGAAAGCAGCAGAAATGGCGGAACAAATCCGCCGCAATGTGGAACTGTTTGACTGGCCTTACCGGCCAATTACAGTCAGTATCGGCCTGGCATGCAATTTGGGCGGTGATGCACTTGCAGACTTGCTGAACCGGGCAGATGCCGCTCTGTACGAATCGAAGAATAATGGACGCAACCGGGTGACGGTGGCTATCTGAAAAACCCTGCCGTTTTGGCAGGGTTTTTTCAGTTGGAGAATGACCGGATTGTCGGTGGGCATTTCGATTGATTTGGAAAAAAATAGAATTTACAAGTCCTCCTCATATGAATCCGGTTCAATCAGTGATAGTATGAAAGTAGGGTTAATAACATGGAAATACGATTCTTAGATAGGGGTGATGACATAAATGACGGCAACAAAGGAAAAAGCGGACCATATTATCCGAAGAAATAATGTCACAGTCAAGGGCCAAAGCGAAAAAGTTCTGGTGTTTGCGCATGGTTTTGGGTGTGATCAATATGTCTGGGATAAGATTGCGCCAGCTTTTGAAACAAAATACCGGGTCGTGCTGTTCGATTATGTCGGATCCGGCAGAAGTGATAAAAAAGCGTATGACAACAATCGGTACCGGACGCTGCATGGCTATAAAGAGGATCTTCTCGAGCTGTGCGATGCGCTGGACCTTGAAAATATTGTGTTTATCGGCCATTCGGTCAGCAGCATGATCGGCGCGCTCGCTGCCGCCGAACGTCCGGAATTGATGAAGAATCTCATCATGATCGGTCCGTCTCCGCATTACCTGAACGAAGAAGAATACACAGGCGGCTTTGAAAGAGCTCAAATCGATGGCATGCTGCAGATGATTAAAGGCGATTACAGTGAATTTGCCCGTTTCCTGTCTCCTGTCGTCATGCAGAATGCATCGCGTCCTCATCTGGCGGAAGATTTCGAGCGTTTATTGTGCCAGAACGAACCTGACATCATCGCCGATTTTGCGGAAGCGACGTTCCTGTCGGATTTCCGTGAGGATTTGGCGAAAGTGGAAGTGCCTACACTGATCCTGCAGACGCGGAATGATGCCGTTGCCTCGGAAGCGGTCGGCAAATATGTGCACAGCCAACTTCCAAACAGTGAGTTCAAGCTGATGGACGCCGAAGGGCATAGTCCTCATGTCAGTGATGCACCTGAAACCATCAGTCTCATAACGGAATACCTGGCGGCTCATTAGAAGCCTTAAAACATTTTATTTATTTTCAATGAAAGCAGTACACTGAGATGTGCTCTACAGGTATAATGAATTCAATAACTATAGAATGTAGACTCATGGAGGTACGGATGGACAGAGAATTTGAAGTTTTGGGACAGCGCGTCATCGATGATAAATACTTGATTGCGGAACTGATAAATGAGGAAGTAATGAAAGATAAGGATGAGGCAGCCGCTGCTGTGAACCGTGAATTCATCCAGCAGGTCATTGATACGAGAGCCGGCTTTGTTGAACTTCTTGGCGAATCAATCAAAAATTCCTGCCAGGTCGAAAAAGTCTATGAGGCGATCGATTCATGGGGACTGGCGACAGGCCGCTATTTCCTGGAAGCAAATATGATGCTCGATGATGCTTTGGCGGAGTCTTCGCTGTACCGGAAACACCTGGTGAAGCTGATCAAGTCGGAAGGCAAACAGCGGGATATTGATATGGATACGCTTTTTGAAGTGATGGAATTTTTCCATACGCTTCTGGACCATGCCATGTTTTCCTACAGCAGTGCCTACATCGATGCATATCAGGAAAAACTGAAGGAAGCACGCCGCGAATTCTTCGAGCTTTCCGCGCCGGTTGTGCCGATTGCTGATAAAGTGGCGATCCTGCCGCTCATCGGTGACCTGGAAATTGACCGTGCCCAGTACATTTTGGAAAAAACCCTGACTGCCGCCAATAAACTGCGGATTTCCACGCTGGTCCTGGATCTTTCCGGGGTGGTAAAAGTGGATACGATGGTTGCCGAGCAAATCATCAAAATCGTGCAGGCCTTGAATATGGTCGGCGTGAAAGCGATCCTGACTGGCATTCGGCCAGAAATTGCAATCACTTTGTCGCAGCTCGGCATCGATACCGGCTCACTCGTAGTTGGAGGAAGCCTGAAGCAGACACTGGAGAAACTCGATTTCATGACATTATAAATGAAAATGATAAAACAGCAAAAAACGCTGAAGCAGTTTCATCCGCTTCAGCGTTTTTTTGTATGTTCAGTTATACAGAGGCGTTGATATTGGCCGCTTCCAGAAGCTGACGCAGCGTGGCAGTTTCTTCTTCATTCAGCGGAATCATCGGCAGGCGGACAGTGCCCGTCTGGATACCCGTCAATTGCAGGGCCGTTTTCACCGGCACGGGATTCGGTGCAGCGAACAGGGCGTTCATCACCGGCAGCAGTTTGCGGTGCTGGGCAGCCGCTTCTTTGATGTTGCCGGCAGCAAAGTCTGCAAGCATCGCTTGCATGTCATTGCCGATAATGTGCGATGCGACGGAGACGATGCCATCTGCGCCGATGGCCATCAGTGGCAGCGTCAGGCCGTCGTCACCGCTGTAGAGGGTGAAGTCGTCAGGCGTATTTTCGATGATCAATGACGCAGCGTCAAGGTTGCCGCTCGCTTCTTTGACAGAGACGATATTGTCGATAGCCGACAGGCGGATGATTGTTTCCGGTGACATATTGACGGCGCTGCGGCCAGGGATGTTGTAGAGCATGACCGGCAGGCGGGTCGCTTCTGCGATGGCTTTGAAATGCTGGAACAAGCCTTCCTGCGCAGGTTTATTGTAGTAGGGTGTGACAAGCATGATGCCGTCGACGCCGGTTTCTTCGGCCTGTTTCGTCAGCGTAATCGATGAGCGGGTGTCGTTCGAACCTGTTCCGGCAATGACCGGAATGCGGCCGGCGACGCGTTCTGCTGTGAATTTAAAAAGCGCCAGTTTTTCAGCGGACGTCAATGTCGGTGACTCGCCGGTCGTGCCCGCGACGACCAGGCCATCCGAGCCGTTCGCGATCAGGTGCTCGATCAGGCTCCCGGTTGCTTCAAAATCGATGTCGCCATTCGTGTCAAAAGGGGTCACCATTGCTGTGATAATTTTTCCGAAGTTCATAAGATCCCATCCTTTTAGTTTTATTTGTTCCAATAAATCCAAGGGCATTTACTGTTTGAGGTGCGGTT
>NZ_JRGN01000157.1 GCF_000775575.1 Planococcus sp. CAU13 | reverse complement strand
GAGTGCTCTTCTCGGCTTATTGTGGGAACCAAGGAGCGCCTTGGCGCCTCCTTTGCGACGAGCGCAGCGGTGGAGCATAATCTTTGCTCTGTCCAAAGCGCCGAAGCGGATGAATAAAACTAGTAATATAATTTAAAAATGTTAAATGCGCAATCGTTGACAAGGCTAAAGGAATTTGTTAATTTTAGTGTAGTCTTAGCACTCGGACTATAAGAGTGCTAACAGAGGTGATGATCATGTTAACAGAACGGCAACTGCTCATTTTAAAAGTGACGGTGGATGATTATATTCAATCAGCGCAGCCGGTAGGATCAAACCAGTTAGCTAAAAAGTCCGGCCTTTCTTTTAGTCCGGCAACTATTCGGAACGAAATGGCAGACCTGGAAGGGATGGGCTTTCTTGAAAAGACCCACACTTCTTCCGGCCGTGTTCCATCGGAAAGAGGCTACCGCTATTACGTGGATCATCTGCTGACGCCCCGTCGGCTGCCGAAGGGAGATATCGTTCAATTGCGTTCAATCTTCGAAGATAAAATCACGGAGACCGAAGAAGTGATCAAGCGGTCCGCCATGATTTTATCGGAGCTGACCAATTACACATCCATTTTGCTCGGACCGGATGTCCGCCGGCATATCGTTAAGAAACTGTCGATTGTGCCGCTCTCATCCGGTTCCGCGGTCGCTATTATTGTGACCGATACAGGCCATGTTGAAAACCGGGTATTCCCGATTCCGGAAGGGCTGGACCCATCTGAAATCGAGAAAATGGTCAACATCCTGAATGAGCGTCTGGTCGGAGTTTCACTCAATGATCTGCACAAGCGGCTCGAACAGGAAACGCTGATGGTCATGAAACAGCATATGGAACGGTACGGGGATTTATTTTCGACTTTCCGGCAGGCGGTCATACTTCCGCAGGAGAAAAATGTTTATTACGGCGGCAAGCTGAATATCCTGAATCAGCCCGATTTCCACGATCTTCATAAAATCAGGAGCCTGATGGATGTTATGGAAGAAACGGAACACATCCCGATGATCATTCCGGTAGGCAATCAGGGTCTCCATATCCGGATCGGTTCCGAAAATGCCCTTTCAGCAATGGAAGACTGTTCGGTGATAACCGTGTCCTACGATATTGGCGAAGAACAAACCGGTTCCATCGCGATTGTCGGTCCGAAAAGGATGGACTATAAGAGAATCGTTTCGTTGCTGGATACGCTCAGCGGAGATCTTTCCAAAGAACTGACGCGTATTCTCAGGAATTAAACGAAAATTAAGGAGGAACATCATTTTGTCTAATGAAAAAAAACCTCTGGCAAATGAGGAAGAAACTGCAACAGTCACTGAAGAAACCCCTTCTTCTCAGCAAACAGAAGAAGTGGCGGATTTTTCTGCTGAATCTGTGGCTGATGAAATGGATGCAGCAGAAATGGGTGCAGATTCAGACGTCAAAGAGGACGATGAAGATGAAGTCGCCAAACTGAAAGAAGAGCTTGAGAAGGAACAGAACAAATATCTGCGTTTATTGGCTGATTTCGATAATTTCAAACGACGCAATCAGAAAGACAAGGAAATCCAGGCGAAATTCCGTTCACAGTCTTTATTGACGGATCTGCTGCCGGTTTTGGATAATTTCGAACGCGCACTTGCTGTTGAAGCGAAAAGCGAAGAAGCGGAAGCCTTGCTGAAAGGTGTCGAAATGGTCCAGAAATCTTTGCTTGAAGCAGTGAAACGCGAAGGTCTGGAAGAAGTGAAAGCGGTCGGGGAACATTTCGATCCGAATTTCCACCAGGCAGTCATGCAGGAAAAAGACGAACAGGCAGAACCGGGCACCGTGTTACAGGAGCTGCAAAAAGGGTATACGCTTAAAGGCAGAGTCCTTCGTCCGGCAATGGTAAAAGTAAACGAATAATAGTTAATGGAGGAATTCAAATGAGCAAAATTATTGGTATTGACTTGGGAACTACAAACTCGGCTGTCGCAGTTTTAGAAGGCGGCGAACCAAAAATCATTCCGAACCCGGAAGGCAACCGCACGACTCCTTCTGTTGTGGCATTCAAAAACGGTGAACGCCAGGTCGGGGAAGTGGCTAAACGCCAATCCATTACGAATCCGAACACGATCCAATCTATTAAACGTTTGATGGGTACCCAGCAAAAAGTGACGGCTGAAGGCAAAGAATACACGCCTCAGGAAGTTTCTGCAATGATCCTTCAATATCTGAAAGGCTATGCGGAAGATTATCTTGGCGAAAAAGTGACGAAAGCGGTAATCACGGTTCCGGCTTATTTCAATGACGCAGAACGCCAGGCGACAAAAGACGCCGGACGCATCGCCGGTCTTGAAGTGGAACGCATCATCAACGAGCCGACTGCGGCAGCACTTGCATACGGCCTCGATAAAACAGAAACAGATGAAACTATTCTTGTCTATGACCTTGGAGGCGGAACATTCGACGTTTCCATTCTTGAGCTTGGCGACGGTGTATTCGAAGTTAAATCCACTGCCGGCGACAACCGTCTTGGAGGAGATGATTTCGATAAATTGATCATCGACTATCTTGTTCAGGAATTCAAAAAAGAAAACGGCATTGATCTTTCAAAAGATAAAATGGCGACTCAGCGCTTGAAAGATGCGGCTGAAAAAGCGAAAAAAGATCTTTCCGGTGTTTCTTCCACTCAGATCTCATTGCCATTTATCACTGCCGGCGAAGCTGGACCGCTTCACCTTGAAGTGACACTCAGCCGTGCGAAATTCGACGAACTCACTTCTTCACTCGTTGAACGCACAATGGGGCCGACTCGCCAGGCTTTAAAAGACGCAGGAATTTCTGCTTCTGAACTTGACCGTGTAATTCTTGTTGGGGGCTCTACCCGCATCCCGGCTGTTCAGGAAGCTGTTAAGAAAGAAACAGGCAAAGACCCGCATAAAGGAGTTAACCCGGATGAAGTAGTAGCAATGGGTGCAGCTGTACAGGGCGGCGTATTGACTGGTGATGTTAAAGATGTTGTTCTTCTTGACGTGACTCCATTGTCCCTTGGTATTGAAACAATGGGCGGCGTGTTCACGAAACTGATTGAACGCAACACAACGATCCCAACTTCAAAATCACAGACATTCTCAACTGCCGCTGACAACCAGCCGGCTGTAGATATCCATGTTTTGCAGGGTGAACGCCCGATGGCAGCAGCCAACAAAACGCTTGGCCGTTTCCAATTGGCTGATATTCCACCGGCACCGCGCGGCGTACCGCAAATCGAAGTGACATTCGACATCGATAAAAACGGTATTGTCAGCGTTAAGGCGAAAGACCTTGGAACGCAGAAAGAGCAGACGATCACAATCCAGTCAAACACTTCATTGTCTGACGATGAAATCGAGCGCATGATCAAAGAAGCGGAAGAAAACGCTGAAGCCGATGCGAAATTGAAAGAAGAAGTGGAACTTCGCAACGAAGCTGATCAGGCTGTATTCCAAACTGACAAAACAATCGCTGATTTGGGTGAAGTTGTCACTGAAGAAGAGAAGAAACAGGCAGAAGAAGCCCGCGATGAGCTGAAATCTGCTCTTGAAAGTGACAATATCGACAATATCCGTGAGAAAAAAGATAAATTGAACGAAATCCTTCAAGGCCTGGCTGTTAAGGCATATGAACAGGCGGCAGCAGCTCAGCAGGCGGCTGGCGGCGGCGCTGAAGAGACTGGCGCAGGCGGCAACGACGACATCGTGGATGCTGAATTTGAAGAAGTAAACGACGATAAAGACAAGTAAGATAGCGCGATACATGAAAAGTCAAAGCAAAGCAACATGCTTTGGCTTTTTCAATGTCTTTGCAACGGTATTTGATAGCGTGTACAATTACAGGTGATTGTAAGAGGGAGAGTGACATATGAATAAGCGTGATTATTATGAGGTGCTTGGTGTTTCCAAAACGGCATCCAAGGAAGAAATCAAAAAAGCTTACCGGAAATTGTCAAAACAATTCCATCCGGATATCAATAAAGAGGCAAATGCTTCCGAAAAATTCCAGGAAGTGAAAGAAGCTTACGAAGTGTTGAGCGATGACCAGAAACGCGCCCAATATGACCAGTTCGGCCATCAGGATCCAAACCAGGGCTTTGGCGGCAGCGGATTCGGCGGAGCGGAAGGTTTCGGATTCGACGACATTTTCAGTACGTTTTTTGGCGGCGGCACACGGCGCCGGGATCCCAATGCACCGCGTAAAGGCGATGACCTGCAGTATTCGATGAACATCGATTTCATGGACGCTGTATTCGGAAAAGAAGCGGAAGTTGAAATTCCGAAAGAGGAAAATTGTGATACCTGTGACGGCTCCGGAGCAAAACCGGGCACGAAGAAAAAGACATGCCCTTATTGCGAAGGCACCGGCCAGTTGAATGTTACACAGGATACGCCGTTCGGCCGCATGGTCAACCGCAGAGCCTGCCACCATTGTGAAGGCACTGGGCAGATCATCCAGGAAAAATGCCAAACGTGTAAAGGCGCAGGAAAAGTGCGCAAAGTCAAAAAGATCAAAGTCACGATTCCAGCCGGTGTGGACGACGGCCAGCAATTACGCGTCAGCGGACAGGGCGGACCCGGACATAACGGCGGTCCAGCCGGAGATCTGTATGTTGTATTCCGCGTAAAACCGCATAAGGAATTCGAACGTGAAGGCGACGATATTTACCTGGAGCTGGCATTGACGTTCCCGCAGGCAGCTTTAGGGGATGAACTGGAAGTGCCTACTGTCCACGGCAAAGTGAAATTGAAAATTCCAGCCGGCACTCAGAGCGGTGCACGTTTCCGCCTGAAAGGCAAAGGCGTCAAGAATGTTCATGGCTACGGCACCGGTGATCAGCATGTGATCATCCGTGTGAAAACGCCGACGAAACTCAGTGAGAAACAGCGTCAGCTATTAAGGGATTTTGCTGAAATCAGCGGAGATATTCCGGAAGAACAGGGAAGTTCATTGTTCGATAAAATCAAACGAACCATCAAAGGCGATTAAAGGAGCTGTTTGCACGTGAAATGGTCAGAACTATCCATCCATACGACAAACGAAGCGATCGAATCCGTTTCGAATATCCTCCATGAAGCCGGTGCCAGCGGTGTCGTCATTGAAGATTCGGAAGATCTGCTGAAAGAACGGGAAGACCAATTCGGAGAAATCTGGTCGCTGAACCCGGATGATTTCCCGAAAGACGGCGTTATCGTCAAAGCGTATCTTCCGGTCAACAGCTTTTTGGGAGAAACGGTCGAAGCGATTAAACTTGCCGTCAACAACCTTGTCGCATTCGACATCAACATCGGTGCCAATGTGGTGACGATCAGCGAAGTGAATGAAGAAGAATGGGCCACAGCCTGGAAAAAATATTATCATCCGGTAAAAATTTCACAGCGCTTTACGATTGTGCCGACCTGGGAAACGTATAATCCGGTGTCGAGCGACGAATTGATCATCGAACTGGATCCGGGTATGGCGTTCGGAACAGGAACGCATCCCACGACTGTCATGAGCCTGCAGGCTTTGGAAAAAACGGTGCAACCTAACCAGCGGGTCATTGACATCGGAACCGGGTCGGGCGTTCTGGCAATCGGTGCTGCCTTGCTGGGCGCAAAAGAAGTGCATGCTCTCGATCTGGATGACATCGCGGTCAAGGCTGCAGGCATCAATGTCAAACTTAATAAAGTCCAGGACATTGTATCGGTGGCCGGCGGCAATCTCGTCGACACCATTGAAGAGCCGGGAGATGTGGTGGTTGCCAATATCCTTGCTGAAATCATCATGTCATTTACGGATGATGCTTTCACTGTCGTTAAACCGGGCGGCATCTACATTACCTCCGGCATCATTTCTGCCAAGAAAAATGATGTGCGGAAGGCGCTGGAGGAATCCGGTTTTGTCATTGAAGATATCATGATGATGGAAGACTGGGTAACGATCATTTCAAAAAAACCTGAGTAGACGGGGTGAGACGATGCAGCGATATTTTATAGAAGGCAAAGTCCCCGACAACCGTATAGCACACATAACAGGCGATGATGCGAAGCACATCGCCAAAGTTATGCGCCAAACTGCCGGTGACGGGCTGATTGCCGTAATGGAAGGAAAAGCGTTCAGAGCGACCATCATTTCCGCTGATCGCGACATCGAATTGCGTCTGGACGCAGAACTCGAAACAAAAGTGGAAATGCCGAAACAGGTGACGATTGCCTGCGGCTTGCCCAAAGGCGACAAACTGGACCTGATTACGCAGAAATGCACGGAACTGGGCATGTATGCGCTCATTCCTTTTGCAGCAGAACGGTCAATCGTGAAATGGGACGCGGCTAAAGGCGATAAAAAAATCGCCAGATTGCAGAAAATCGCAAAAGAGGCAGCCGAACAGTCACACCGGACACGGCTTCCTGAAATACATAACGTCCACAGTTTTAAGCAATTGATGGCAGCCGCCGAATCCTTTGACGCCGTCATCGTGGCTTACGAAGAAGAAGCGCGTTCAGCGAGCCCTGCGCGGTTTGCCGAGATTTTAAAAACATTGTATGATAAAAGCTCAATATTGATTGTTTTTGGTCCAGAAGGCGGAATTTCAGAAAATGAAATTTCTCACCTGAAAAGAGCCGGTGCGCTGTTCACTTCTCTTGGCCCCCGCATCCTGCGCACTGAAACGGCTCCTTTCTATGCATTGTCCGCAATGTCCTATGAATTCGAATGAAAGAGGTGGCCACTTATGTCGACGGTAGCTTTTCATACCCTGGGCTGTAAAGTGAATCATTACGAAACGGAAGCAATCTGGCAGCTGTTCAAGGAACAGGGTTACGAGCGCGCAGATTTCGACCATCATTCAGATGTCTATGTCATTAACACATGCACCGTCACCAACACCGGTGACAAGAAGAGCCGGCAGGTCATCCGCCGGGCGATCAGAAAAAATCCCGATGCCGTCATTTGCGTAACAGGCTGTTACGCCCAGACTTCCCCCACAGAAATCATGGCGATTCCGGGAGTCGATATTGTGGTCGGGACACAGGACCGGACCAAATTGCTCGATTATATCGCGCAGTACAAAACAGAACGGCAGCCCATCAATGCTGTCGGAAATATCATGAAAAACAGGATTTACGAAGAACTGGATGTACCGGATTTCAGCGACCGGACGCGGGCATCATTGAAAATCCAGGAAGGCTGCAATAATTTCTGCACATTCTGCATCATTCCATGGGCGCGCGGCTTGATGCGCTCACGTGATCCGCAGGAAGTCGTACGCCAGGCGCAGCAGCTCGTGGATGCCGGTTATCAGGAGATCGTTCTCACCGGAATCCATACAGGCGGCTATGGTGAAGATTTGAAAAATTACAACCTGGCCCAATTATTGCGGGATTTGGAATCACAGGTCCCCGGCCTCAAAAGGCTGAGAATTTCTTCGATCGAAGCGAGCCAATTGACGGATGAAGTCATCAGCGTGCTGCGCGACTCGAATATTGTGGTGCGCCATTTGCATATCCCGATTCAGTCCGGTTCGGACACGGTGCTGAAGCGGATGCGCAGAAAATACACGATGGAGTTCTTTTCTGACCGGCTGGTCCAGCTGAGACGAGCGCTGCCGGAGCTAGCAATCACTTCAGATGTCATTGTCGGCTTCCCGGGAGAAACCGAACAGGAATTCACGGAGACGTATAATTTCATCAGAGATCACCGGTTTGCTGAACTTCATGTTTTCCCTTACTCGATGCGGACCGGTACGCCGGCAGCGCGAATGGGGGGCCAGATTGAAGAAGAAGTGAAAAATGAGCGGGTGCACCGGCTCATTGCACTGAATGATCAACTGGGCAAAGAATATGCCGCCCGTTTCGAAGGGGAAGTGCTGGAGATTATCCCTGAAGAAATTTCAGCCGCCCATCCAAGCGGCGGCATCGTGGAAGGCTATACCGACAATTACCTGAAAGTGGCGATTGAGGGAGATGCCTCTTTTATCGGTAAAATTGTTAAAGTGAAAATCGAGCAGGCAGGCTACCCTGTCAATAAAGGAAAATTTATCCGCATTATCGAAGAAGCGGAATTGGCTATTTAAAACTTATTACAGAATGGAGTATTTTCATGTCAAATATCGCTTCATATATCGACCATACCTTATTAAAAGCAGATTCCACCAAAGAACAGGTTGTTCAACTTTGCAAGGAAGCGGCAGAATATGAATTTGCTTCTGTCTGCGTGAATCCGTCTTATGTGGCTACAGCAGCTGCTGAACTTAAAGACAGTAAAGTAAAAGTGTGCACAGTCATCGGCTTCCCGCTGGGTGCTTCCACATCTGAAACGAAAGCATTCGAAACAAAAAACGCCATTGAAAAAGGCGCCGAAGAAATCGATATGGTCGTAAACATCGGAGCCATTAAATCCGGCGATCACGAACTTGTCAAAAATGATATCCAGGCTGTCGTGGATGCGGCGAAAGGCAAAGCGATCGTCAAAGTAATCATCGAAGCAAGCCTGCTTACTGATGAAGAAAAAGTTTTGGCATCACGTCTGTCAAAAGAAGCTGGAGCGGATTTTGTTAAAACGTCCACCGGATTCTCAACAGGCGGTGCCACAATCGAAGATGTAAAACTGATGCGCGAGACTGTCGGCGCTGAACTCGGTGTCAAAGCTTCCGGCGGTGTAAGAAGCCTGGAAGATGTCGAAGCGATGATCGAAGCCGGCGCAAGCCGCATTGGCGCAAGTTCAGGCGTGCAAATCATGCAGGGCATGGAATCGGATTCCGATTATTAACTATTGACTCAAGTTTGAACTTGCGATATAATTTTTGGTATATAACACTTGTTGTTATTTGCTTCAACGTGTGTTCGGAGGGAGGGAAAAAGAGATGACAAAAACTACCGTTCGTAAAAACGAATCGATTGAAGATGCTCTTCGCCGCTTCAAACGCACTGTTTCTAAATCCGGAACAATGCAAGAGGTAAGAAAGCGCGAGTATTATGATAAGCCGAGCGTGAAACGCAAACTGAAATCAGAAGCTGCGCGTAAACGTAAATTTTAATTGACCCTTACTTTAAAAATGAGACTTTTAAAAATATGAACGATCAGCTGAAACCGGCTGCACATCAATTGTGCAGCCGGTTTTTTATATCGGAATGAAAGCGCAATCTTTCATTATTGCCTTCGCTTCATCTATAATGGAATTATAGATATTTCTGAAACTTTTTCCCTTTTCATCCGTAAATAATAGAGCAAAGAAAAAATCTCCCGTTTTTAGAGGCATAGCTCATTCATTTGGAAGGCAAAGAAGGGAGACTGGAGACGAAAGGAGGGTTTACCTTGCTGAAAGCTAAGATTTATAGTGCTTCCGCCATTTTGCTGTTATCTCTTTTTTCTTTGTCTCCAGTTATTTTTGCTGAAACAGGCGGAAATGGAGGAAGTTTTTCAGGATTTCTGATTCACCCGGTGATGGTTACGATTTTACTCACCATTGCAATACTGGGACTGCTTCTGGAACTGTTCACTCCGGGGCTTAGCGTACCGGGATTCATCGGCATGATGGCATTGGGAATATTCTTCTACAGCCATTGGGTGGAAGGGATGGTCGGCATCGATTCGATCATACTTCTCGTGATAGGCCTTTGCCTGCTCCTTTTGGAGTTATTCCTGCCGTTTGGAGTAGCGGGTTTTCTTGGTCTGGCATCGATTCTCTTAGGAGTGCTTCTGTCAGGAAGTGATTTGCAGACGACAGGCATAGCCATTTTGATCGCATTGACTGCAGCTTCAATAGGGATGGTGATTTTGGTGAAGTTTTTCGGTAAAAGGCTTCAATTATTCAACCGCATAATCCTGTCAGATTCCACGGATACCAAAAGTGGTTACGTATCCAACGCCAACCGTCCGGAGCTTATTGGGCAAATTGCCGAAACGGCGACGGAGCTGCGGCCGTCAGGCACCATCGTCCTGGGGGATGAAAGAATTGACGCGGTTTCTGAAGGACGTTACATTGGCCGCGGAAAAAATGTTAAGATTATTAAGGTAGAAGGTTCTCGTATAGTAGTGCGTGAGCTTGAAAAACAAGAGGAGGAATAAGAATGTTGGAATTAGGCACAATCGGAATACTTGCAGCTATAGTGGGCATCATTATCCTATTAGCAATCTTCTTCACATTTGTACCGATTACATTATGGATCTCTGCACTCGCTGCAGGGGTGAAAATCAGCATCTTCACGCTGATCGGGATGAGACTGCGCCGGGTAATTCCGTCACGGATCGTTAATCCGTTGATCAAAGCATCGAAAGCCGGATTATCCGTACAGATCAACCAGCTGGAAAGCCATTACCTGGCTGGAGGGAACGTTGACCGGGTGGTTAATGCTTTAATCGCAGCACACCGTGCGAATATCGAACTTCCGTTTGAACGTGCCGCGGCCATCGACCTTGCCGGACGTGACGTACTGGAAGCGGTTCAAATGTCGGTAAATCCGAAAGTTATTGAAACTCCATTTATCGCCGGTGTGGCAATGGACGGAATCGAAGTAAAAGCGAAAGCCCGTATCACGGTGCGCGCCAATATTGACCGACTTGTCGGTGGTGCCGGCGAAGAAACGATTGTTGCCCGTGTTGGTGAAGGTATTGTATCCACACTCGGTTCGAGTACAAGCCATAAAAAAGTTCTTGAAAATCCTGATTTGATTTCACAAACGGTGTTGGGCAAAGGTCTAGACTCCGGTACCGCTTTTGAGATCCTCTCAATCGATATTGCAGACGTTGATATCGGTAAGAACATCGGTGCTGAACTGCAGACCGAGCAAGCTGAAGCGGATAAGAAAATCGCCCAGGCCAAAGCTGAAGAACGTCGTGCAATGGCTGTAGCAAGCGAACAGGAGATGAAAGCGAAAGTAGTGGAAATGAGAGCGAAAGTCGTCGAAGCGGAAGCGGAAGTTCCTATGGCCATGTCAGAAGCACTTCGCTCCGGCAATATCGGCGTTATGGATTATGTGAACTATAAAAATGTTCAGGCTGACACAGGCATGCGGGATTCAATCGCTAAAACGAGTACAACTCAAACGGATGACGATCGGTAAAATTGATCGGAAGAGGAGGTTTGTCATATGGAACCACTCATAGTAGGATTAATCATTTTGGTGGCAAGTGCTTTTTTCGGTAAAAAGAATAAGGATGAAACTCCTTCCTCAACTCAAAAAACCGTTCGAAGCGAACCATACGCCAAAAGCCGCAATCAGGGCGGATTCAAACGCATGGAAGATTATGCCAAAGAAATTTACGGTGAATTCCAGGCGCAAATGAATACGGAAACTGAGACTAAAGGGCAGGCTAAAGACGCAGCAAAACAGGTCGTTGAAAGACGGATGAGCAACAGGCAGTCCGGTGAAAGGCAGTTCATCGAGAAACAAATAGCTGACCGGCAAAAAAGCCGGATTCCCTTAGATGAAGCTCCTTCCCTGGCGGCAGGCGAGATTGGCGGCCGTACATCCTCTCGCCAAAAGCCTGTTCGCCAAGTTCAACAGGCTGTTAAAAAAGACGAAGCGACATTATTTCCACTTACGCAAAGCGAAGCGCAAAAAGCGATCATTTTGGCAGAAGTATTTATGCCGCCTAAATCGAAAAGGCGCTGATATCAATGAAGAATCCGGTGAAGTGATCCAATCCTTCACCGGATTTTTCTGTTTAACATGATAAAAATAGGTCAATATTGGTGCGTTGCAGCGTTTCACGCTTCGTCGCAAAGGCATTGGCCGAAGCCTGCAAGGGCAAGTCTTTGCGACGAAGCAGCGCAG